>CAZECZ010000108.1:0-16042 GCA_964510815.1 uncultured Aestuariivirga sp. | reverse complement strand
GAGCCTAGTGCGTAATGCGCCAAGACGGAATCGTCTTGGCGAAGCAATGACGCACCAACCTGTTGATGAGCGAGCAACTGATCTGGCTTTTGATGGTTCCATCAAAAGTCAGGTTGCTCTAAGAACGCCGGCTGAGGCGGCCTGTCTTGCGCCGCCACGCACTCATGTCGCGGACGGGAGCCGATCAGGCGTGGCGTTCGGTGATGTCGATGAGGTCGCCGAGCGTGGCGATCATCGTCACGTCCTCCGGCGTAAAGGTGAAGGCAAAGGCCTTCTCGACGGCAGCGATGAGTTCCATGTGGGCCAGCGAATCCCAGTCAGGGATCGTGAACGGGCTGGAGTCTGGCCCGAGTGACTCGGCCGGCATCCCGAAGAGGCTGGCGGCGATGCTGATGACGCGCTCCCGGGGCGTGCCGCTCGCCTGACCCTCGGTTGCCTCTTCTGGCGAGGCCGCGACAAGGGCGGCGAGGGCTTCGGCCGAGACTTTTCCGGATGCACCGCGTGGAATGTCATCGACAATCAGCACCCGCGCCGGCTGGCTGTCGGCCGGAAGCTGGGCCCGGCAGAAGCCGCGCACGTCGCGTGCCGTGACCGGGATGTCGCGTGGTGTGGGGACAACGGCCAGCGCCAGCCGGTCTTCGCCTGCGCGGTCCGGCAGCGAGAAGGCATGGACGTCCCGCAAACCCGGCATGGCCCGAAGTGTAGCGGTGATGCTTTCGGGATGGATCGTGACGCCCGCCGCGATGATCACGGCCTTGCGCCGCCCGGCATGTTCGAGCAGCCCGTCATCGCGGCGCCGCACCAGGTCACCGGTGTGCAGCCAGCCATCGCGCAGTACGGCAGAGGTCGCCTGTGGTGCATCGAAATACCCCTGCATGAGGAGCGGTCCGGCGAGCGTGAGTTCACCGGCCATGCCCGCCGAAGCCTCGGTTCCGTCCCCGGCCAGAATCCGGACCGTACACCCGTACGCGCGCCCGATGGTGCCGGGGCGCCGGCTGGCCGCATCGGGGCCGGCGATGACGACATCGCACACTGCTTCCGTCAACCCATAGGCATTGACGACCGGCACGCCGAAACGCGCTTCGGCGGCACGCCATGTCTCGGGATCAAGTGTATCGGCGCTGCACAGGATGAAGCGCAGCGAAGAGGAGAGGCGGCTTTCGGTCGCGGTACGCATGAGGATGCGCAGCATGGCCGGCACGGTGATCAGGTGGGTAAGCGCCTCGCTGGAAAGGGCGGCGAGGATTGCGGGCGCCGCGTGAATGGAGAAGCTGAACGGCCGCCACACGCAGGCGCCGAACCACATCGCCGACAAGGGGCCACGGATCAGCCCGTCCACATGGTGAAGCCGCAACACATTCGACAGGCGCGTCTGCTGGTTGAAGCCATATGCGTCCGCGAAGACGTCAAACTGGGCGGCGAGGGCGCGATGCCCCAGCATCACGGCGCGGGCCTGGCCGGTACTGCCGGATGTCGGAATGATCAGCGCGGTGTCCGGATCGCCGTCGGGGCGGATACTGCAAGGCGCTGGCGTGAGCGGCTGAAGCGTGTCACCGTCGACGCGGAGAAGGCAAAGGCCGGGATGGTTGGCGGCAATCTCCGGCACGTCCGTCAGCCGCCGGTCCGCGATGACAAAATCGGGCCGCGTCATCTCGATGACATCCCGCAAGCCGCGCGGCGTCGCATCGGCATCGCCCATGATCGTCGCCATCCCGGCGCGAAGCGCTGCGAGCAGGGCGGGCAGGGCAACACTTTCCACTGTCGTGAAGAGTGCGAGCCGGCAGCCCGAGCGCGCCCCCAGTTCTGCCAATTGGCGGCCGATCGACCGGGCACGCGCGTCGAGTTCGGCACGCGTCATCGGTCCATCGGGCAGGACGGCGAACAGCCCTTCGGGGTCTGCGGCGATGCGGGCATCGATACCAGCCGCAATGCCGTAGGAGTGAATTGCCAAGTCGGTCTGGGTCATGGAGATGCTTCTGCAATCTTGTGGCGGGGGATGGCAGCATCAAGCGCCGTGGCGACGGCCGCCAGCGCCGATGGTTCCTTGACGAGATCATTATGGCTGCCGCGGAGTTGCGTCACGTGAACGCCGCCGGGAACCAGGCATTCCCAGCCGAGATCGGATTGCAGTGACCTGATGTCTTGCGTGTCCGACATGCAGATCAGCCTGACATGCCCACCCGGCCAGGCCCGCGCATGGTGCCGCGACATTGCCCCATAGAACTTTGCAATGAACTCGCGATAGGGCTTCGGATGAGAGTTGAGATCGAAGCGCGCAAAGCCATAGGTATGAAGCACGGATGTCTCGTTTCGCCGCATGACGCGGATCAGCTTCTGCTTCAAATGTGACAGGAATCCGTAGGGCTGACGCAGAACTTCCTTGACCAACGTCAGGCCGCGTGGCCGCTCTGGAATCATGTCGAGCACCCAGGCCGTGATTCCCTTCGTGCCATCGGGGTCGAGGTGCCGGGCCGTTTCATAGGCAAGAAGTCCCCCGAAGGAAAATCCCACCAAGTGGATTGGCCGGGGAAGACGGGCGTCGGCAATTGCTTTCGCGCAACTCTCTGCCAGCGCGGTGACTTCGACGCTACGGCCGGCCAGCATGCCGGGACCGGGCCGTAGCCCATGGCAACCAATCCGGTCCGGCAGTAAGGCGACGATGCCCCGTGCATAAAAGATGTTGCCGCCGATATCGAAGACGAACACCACGCTGCCTTCATTGCCGGGACGGAGCGGTAACAGCGCCGCTGTCATTCGTCACCATGGTGACGCAATGGCGAGCGCGCCATCTCCGCGTTCCGCTCCTGGCGCGCCAGCGCACTGCGGTGATCGAGTGCCCGGCTGGCGATCTCGCCGAATTGCGGATCGGCAAACCACAACGCGTGGAGATTGGGCTCCATTGTGATGCCACGAAGGGTCTTGTGCGCCCCGGTCGGACTGAAGTCGGCGACGGCCACCTTCAGGTCGAATATCCGCTTGAGGCAAAATTGATAGAGACCAAACATCACGTCGCGACGCTCACCTTCCTGGACCCAGTGCTGGGCGTAGTAGACGCCGCCAACGGCGAGGCAGGCAAAGGCGGCAGTCCAGTTGCCGTGCTCGCGGGCGACGAGAAACTCTGCCTCTCCTGCAAAATGCGTGCAGAAGCGCCGGAAATAATCTTCCGTGAGCCACGGTTGGAGACCATGCCGGGCATATGTTTCGCGATAGAGTGAATGGAACCGGTTAATGAACGCCGGCGACGCATCGGCCGCCTTCACGACATCATAACGCACGCCCAGCGCTTCGGCCCGTTTCATGTCGCGGCAAGCCCGGTGGCGCCCGGACCTGTTCATGGCGGCCAGAAAACCGGCATGATCGCCGTAGCCCTTGTCGCGCCACATGAAACCATTGGATTCGCGGCGCAGGAAGCCGGCGCCACAGGCAGCATCGACGTCTTCCGGCAGGGCGTAGGTGATCTGAACCGAACTTGCGCCCTCCTTGCGGGCGACATCCTTGAGGGACTCGATGAGCTGCGCGCGCAAGGCCTCCCTGTTTCCTGCGGCCGGGTTCACCAGTAATCGCGGCCCGGCATTCGGCACGAAGGGAACCTCCACCTGCAGCTTGGGGTAATAGGGTCCGGACATGCGGCCATGCGCCATCGCAAGACCGAGATCGATGCCAAGCTCGCCATTGGAATGGGTCTTGAGCCACGCCGGCGCTGCGGCGACCAACCGGCCCGTTTGGTCGTGGACCAGCACATGGCGCGCCTTGAAGCCTGTTTCCGGCGTCACCGTGCCGGATTGTTCGAGCATATCGAGATGGGCGTGTCCGGCCAGCGCTGCATCGGACCCCACGCAGCGATCCCACTCCAGGGGATTGATCTCGCGCATCGATCCGGCAACCGAGACGCGCTGCACCGGTGGGTCGACAAGGGCCATGTTCGTCCGTCAGCAATTGAACTTGAGGACAATTTTAGAATGTGACCCGATATGAGGCAAATTCGCCGTCGCTACATGGTAACGGACGCCCTCCAGGGCTGCCGGTTCGTCCTGAATGGAGAGCCAGGAACCCATGTTGCGATTGAAACGACACCACGAGTTTAACTCTATAGTTGTTAAAACTTGACGAATCTGGCCGAAACTGAATATCAAAGGGACATGCACGGCTTGGGGCGGCCTAAAGACGGGTTATGAGTTCTATGATTTCAATGCTTCGGGGCAGCCTTGCTCCCATACTGAAAGCAGCCGTCATCGGCGGCGCCATTACCATGGGGGCTGGGCAGGCCCACGCCGTGACGTTTGGAAGCGTCGCTGATCCGGCCTCGGCACGGGCTGCCTCGGCGGAGTTCGTCATCTCCGGCGACGTGTTGACTATCACGCTGGCCAACGCCAGTACGGGTGACGCGCGCAGCCGCACAGATGTGTTGACCGGACTGTTCTTTGACATTTCGATGGCATCGGGAACCAGGCTCCGTCCCGTCTCGGCGATGCTCGCCGGCGGGTCGTCTGTTATCTACGATCCCGATGGCCAACCGGTCGACGGGAACGTTGGCGGCGAGTGGGCATTCAAGGGCAACCTGTCCGGCGCACCCGGCGCGGCAACCAATGGCCTGAGCGCCGCCTCGCTGCGCGGCTTGTTCCGGCGGGCCAATTTCTCGGGACCCAATCTCTCCGGCGATACGCGCGTGGGCGGCATTGACTATGGCCTGCTGTCGACCGCCGACAACGAAGCGACCGGTAGAGCCCTGGCGGCCAGCGGAGGGCTGATCAAGAATGCGGTGGTCTTCACGCTGATCGGCGCATCCAACATCGTCTCCGAAATCACCAATGTCTCCTTCCAATATGGACACCGGACATCGGGGCCGAATCTCGCAGGCCAGGCAAACCTCGCGACGAGCCGGGTCGGCGCAACGGTTCCGCTTCCGGCGGCGCTGCCGCTGCTGGCCGCGGCACTCGGAGTCTTCGGCCTCCTCGGCTATCGCCGCCGGCGTTCAGGTATCTGACGTCAGGGGAGCGCGCCTCTGTCGCGCTAATGCGAAATGCGCCAACACGGAATCGTCCTGGCGCAGCAATGACCCACCAACCTGTTGATGAGCGAGCAACTGATCTGACTCTTGATGGTTCCATCAAAAGTCACGTTGCTCTGGCGCCGTTTGACGACGATCAACTCTTCTTCTAAGGGCGGTTTACTTAGCGTAAGAAGGTTGTTTTTGCACAGCAGGTCTGGCCGCGACCGAAATGGAAAAACCTAAAATTTTCAATAGTATGAGCTGAGAAACAGCGCGGACGAGCCGAGCCGGATGCAGATTCACTCTGTTTCACCAAACAGTTGTGCGATCTCTTAATAAGTGGTAAAGATAAAATCTGATGGGGCATAACATGGCTTTTGAGCCAACAGGAGTAATGCAAATGTCTGTTCGTCAGTTGATGGCGGGAGTCGTTATTGCGTTGGGCGTGTTCTCGGTTCCGGCTGGGGCCGTGACGTTCAATGGTAGCAGCGGATCACTGAGTGCATCTGCTGATTTTGAAATCGTCGGCAACAACCTGCAGGTTACGCTTACCAATACGAGCACTGCCGATACGCTTGTGCCCGCGGATGTTCTTACCGCTGTGTTCTGGACCGGCACGTCGGGTCTGACACCGCTGTCGGCCTTGCTCGCAGCCGGCTCGTCCGTCTTCTATGATGCGGATGGCCAACCCGCAGGCGGCAACGTGGGCGGTGAGTGGGGTTATGGCCAGAACACCGGGCCGGGCCTTACAAACCAGGGAATCAGTTCTTCGGGCCTTGGAGGCTGGTTTGGTCAGCCGAATTTCAACGGGCCCGATTTGGCAAGCCCCGCCGCACTTGACGGTCTGCAGTACGGTATTCTGTCCGCGGGTGACAACACGGCCACAGGTAACGGTGGCATCACCGGCTCTGGCGGCCTGATCAAGAACTCGGTTGTGTTTACGCTGTCCGGGCTTCCGGCGAACTTTGCGTTGACCACCATCGCCAACGTGTTCTTCCAGTACGGCACGGCCCAGACCGAACCGGGCTACGGCGGAACCTGCACGCAGGGAGAGCCGGGCTGCTATCTGAATGTGGTGCCGCCGACTGTTCCGGTGCCGGCCGCTCTGCCGCTGCTGCTGACCGCGCTCGGTCTGGGTGGCATCGCCAGCCTGCGCCGCCGCCGCAAGGCATAACGAACGGCAAAGTCGAGTCGATTGAAGAACTCCAAGGAGGCCTCAAAGGGCCTCCTTTTTTCATGCGTGTGCGGCTGTGAGCGCATGGTGCCACCGGCATCAAAACCAATGTTTCTGGATTATTTTCCCTGTGATCCGATGAGGAGCAGGTCTCGCCCGTCATTCTCCGGCGCAGGCCGCGTTTCCTCCGCCTCACTCGCCAGCATGCCTTGCGCCTTGCGGTCGGCAATGACCGCCTCGGCGATTTCCTCCGAGATATATTTCGAGCCCCGTGCAAAGCCATAGACGAGGGCGGTATCGCACAACAGATTGATGACGCGCGGAATGCCGCCGCTGGCAGCCGCGATGCGATTGCAGGCCTTCGATGAAAACAGCGAGACCGGACATCCGGCCGCATGGACGCGGTGGACGATGTAGTTCCGCACCTCCTCCTGCGACAGCGGCGTCATGTGGAATTCCGAGCCGATGCGCTGGACGAACTGAGCGAGCTCCGGCCGTTTCAGCAAGGTCCGAAGCTGCGGCTGCCCGGTCATGACGATCTGCAGCATGTTGTCCTTGCCCACGTTGATGTTGGACAGGGTGCGCAACTTCTCCAGCGTGGCTACAGACAGGTTCTGGGCTTCGTCCACGATCAGGACGGTCCGCCGTCCGTTGGCGTATTCCTTCTGAACGTAATCCCTGAAATCGCGAAACGCGGCGGCCTCGGTCTTCTGCTCGAAGTCCTGGTTGAAGGCCATCAGGATCCAGCGGATCAGCTCATCCGTGTTGACCTGGGAATCGGCCAGCAGGCCAGTATTGACCTCCTTGCCGATCTGCGACAGCAGGTGATGGACCAAGGTGGTCTTTCCGCAGCCGATTTCACCCGTAATGACGGTGAAACCCGCATTGTTGAGGATCCCGTACTCCAGCATGGTGTAGGCCTTGGCATGCATGTCGCTCCAGTAAATGAATTCCGGATTGGGGAGCATGGAGAAGGGTTTTTCCTTCAACCTGAAGTAAGCCGCATACATCGCCGAAAATCGAAACCCCGATCAAATCGTTAAGGTGTTGGCCATTAATGATACAGGACGCATTCTTATCACCTTCGCATGGCATGTTGATAATCTAAGTCAAAATGAGGTTATCGTGTGAAGGCCGGTGCATGCTCTCCTGCAAGCTGTGGAGGATGCGCATGGGAATTGCCCATGTGCCATAGGTTCCTGGTGCACGAAGCGAAATGGTGAGAGGTCCAATGGTGGTTCCAGTCGTCTTGGCCGGTGGCAAGGGTGTGAGGTTGTGGCCCATATCGCGCGAGGCCATGCCCAAGCCCTATGTGAGCACATCTCCGGTCGGGGAGACGCTCCTGCAGTCGACCCTGCGGCGGGTGTCGCCGCTGGTCGAAGGCGGACCGAGCTATGTGGTATGCAACAAGGACCACGATTTCCTCGTGAGCGGCCAAGCCCAGGCCGCCGGCATCGAGGGCCTGCATATGGTTCTGGAGCCGGAAGGGCGGAACACCGCGGCCGCCATCTGCGCTGCGGCCCTGGTGATCCATCAGGATCTGGGCGGTGACGAGCCCATGCTGGTGCTGCCGGCGGACCACGTGATCCAGAATGAGACGCTGTTTGCCGAAGCGGTTTCATCGGCCGCAGCACTGGCCCAGCGCAACTATCTCGTGACCTTTGCCGTCGACCCCGCGTTCCCGGCCACCGGATACGGCTATCTGAAACTCGGCGCGCCGATTGACGAGGCCGCCCGCCAATTCAAGATCGACCGCTTTATCGAGAAGCCCGATGCTGCGGTGGCGAGCCAGTTCCTGGCTTCCGGCGGATATGCCTGGAACAGCGGCATGTTCATGTTCCGGCCGTCAGTGCTCATCAAGGCATTCGAGCAACACCAGCCAGCCATTCTGGAGGCCTGCCGCGCGGCGGTCTCGTCTGCCGATACGGCCGGCGGTGTCGTGCGTCTCGACCGGTCGGAATTTGCGCGCGCCCCCTCGATCTCCATCGATTATGCAATCATGGAGCGCGCCACCAATGTGGCGACCGTGGTCGCGGGCTTCGACTGGAGCGACGTCGGCGACTGGCAAGCGGTTTGGAATCTCGCGGACCACGACGAAAGCGGCAATGCTCTCTCCGGAAACGCCTCCGTGCTCGAGAGTTCCGGCAGCCTGGTTCACAGCGAGGGGCCGCTGATCGTGGGCGTCGGACTGAAGGACATGATCGCCGTGGCGACCAAGGATGCCGTGATCGTGGCGCCCATGGACCGCGCCCAGGACGTGAAGCAGGCCGTGGAACAGCTCCGGTCGGGCAACAAGCCTGAAGCCTCCAGCGGAAAGATCGTTTACCGGCCGTGGGGCAGTTTCGAGCAGCTCCACATCGGACCCGGATTCCAGGTCAAGGAACTGACCGTCCTGCCGGGCGCGAAGCTCTCCCTGCAGCGCCACCGCAGGCGGAGCGAGCACTGGGTCTGCATCGCGGGCGAGGGCTATGCGGTGCGCGACAAGGACCGGATTCACCTCAGTGTTGGAATCGAGGTCCATATCCCCCTCGGCGCCGTCCATCGCCTCGAGAATCCGGGAACGGAAACTCTGCGCATCGTCGAAGTGCAGATCGGCTCGTATACCGGAGAGGACGATATCGAGCGGCTGGAAGACGTCTACGGACGGACCTGACACGAGGTACCGATAGCAGACTGAAAATGCCGCCTGCATGATCAACACGCCATAGGGTCGTCGCACACAGGCCGGAAAGGTCTTCGTGGTAAGAACTCAGGAAATCATGCCGATTTGATCGATGTCGCGAAGATCATGGAAGATGAACAAGGCTCATATGCGCAACGCTGGCACCGAACCTGCAATTGCGCGTACATGGCCATATCATACCTCGCAAGACCCCGTCACCAAAGTGCCCCATCGGCATTGCCCCTGGAGCGCGATTTTGACGTTTTCTGCGCAGGCATGGTGGTAGCGCCATGAGAATTGGCTACTTTGTTCCCTCATGGCCGCTGGGACATGGGGCCAACGGCATCTCGACCGTGCTGGGCCATCTCACTGGAGAACTTCGCCGGCAGGGTCATGAGATATACTTCATATGTCCCAGACGGCCCAAGCAGATCGATCCCGGCGATGACAGCTCTGAGCGGCTGCCGGTGCTGTTCCTGGAAGATGATCATTGCCCGTCCATCGTCACCAGGATCTGGTATCGCGTTGATGCGCTATCGGCATACTATCACGAGACACGGCGCCTGATCGCGTCAGCCGTTGCACGCCTCGTCGAGGAACATCGGATCGAAATTTTCGAGATGGAGGAGACCAAGGGTTGGGTCGAGGCCGTCTCGGCACGGTTGTCAATTCCCGTCGTTGCGCGGCTGCATGGACCGTGGTTCTTGCTCCATGAACAACAGTCACCGGGAAACATGACGCGCTCCGACGATTGGCGCATCTTCCATGAGGGCAAAGGCATCCTCCGTGCTTCGGCGGTTTCGGCCCCTTCGGCGGACGTCTTGAACCGGGTCATCCGCAGATACGGACCCATCAGCGCGCCGACGCGTGTCGTGAAGAATGCCGTCCCCCCGGTCCCAGAAGCACAGTGCTGGAGTCCTTCAACACAAATACCTGGCACGATTCTCTTTGTGGGGCGGTTTGATACCATAAAGGGCGGAGATACGGTCATCGAGGCATTCAATGAGATCGCGTCCCGGGATGCTGGTGCCAGGTTGTTGTTCGTCGGTCCAGACAAGGGAATGAGGACGCAAACCGGTGATCTCCGGCACCTTGAGGAATATGCCGCCGGGATCCTGTCGGAACAGGCAAGGGAGCGCTTTCAATATCTTGGCCTGCTTCCCCCCCACAAGGTCAGCGAACTTCGCCGGACTGCCGCCGTTACGGTCGTGGCCTCGCGCTACGAAAACTTCCCGACAGTCGTCCTAGAAGCCATGTCCGTTGGCTCGCCGCTCGTTGCGACCCGCGTCGGCGGTGTTCCTGAAATGCTGAGCCATGAAGAAAATGCGCTCTTGGTGCCGCCGGATCATCCGTCTCAAATGGCAGACGCGGTGGTGCGGTTGTTGCGCAATCCGGATCTCGCGAACCGATTGGGCCGGAAGGCGAGAGAAGATCAACTGGCAAATTGTTCAGCTGAGGCTGTGGCCCGCGAGACCGTTGAGTTCTACAGCCAAGTTATCGATGCGACCAGAACAGGGCACGGAGCCCAGGGACGGACTGGGTGAGCCCCGCGCTCGTCGCAAGCCTCATGGCGATCTCGTCGATCGTAGGGGCATATGTCCTCCTGCCATTCCGCGACGAAGATTGGCTTCGCCGTGGGCTGCTGTACTGGGCATTGATTACGCCGCCACTATTTTTTGGCGTCAGCCTTGTGGTTGTCGGTTTGACGATCGCAGCCGTCATGACCATCGTGCTGGCGCCCAGGCACAGTGCCTTGCTGGCACCGTTCTATCTCCTGATATTGTTTTCAGCGCCACCATACGTAAAGGCAACGGTGCCGTTTCCGGGCCTCGAACAATTGCTGACACTGGACTATCAGCAAGTCGTTTCTCTTGCGCTCTTCATTCCGATTGCGGTCATAAATCGGCGGGAGAAGCGGTTTGGCCCCGAGAGAACAGCATCGTGGGTGCTTGTGAGCATCGCCGTCTACTGTGTCATCGTTTCTGTGCTTGCCATGCGAGAGACAACGGTCACCAACTCCTTGCGAAGCGGAGTGGAGTTGGGGCTGTCGACATGGCTGCTGGCCTACTTGCTGATCAAATTAGGCCGCACGGAAGGAAGCACCTCGAAGGCGTTTCAGGCCCTCTTAGCGGTTGCAGTGGTGTTTTCGGTCATGTGCATCGTCATTCAGATCCGCAGCTGGAACTTCTATAGTTTCCTCGATCAAAGCGAACGGATCTGGAAGGCAGGAGAATATCGTTTCGGCATATTGCGGACGAGCGTGACGGTGAACACGGGACTGCTCGGCTTTGTGTGTGGTGTGGGGAGTATCATCTGTCTATCCAACATCGTTAGGATGCGGTCGCCACGAAAGGTGCTCTTGCTGTTTTTGATGGGCCTGGGATGTCTCGTCTCTCTATCCCGTGGAGCGTGGCTTGCCGCGATGCTCATGGTCGTACTGTTTTACCTTCTACGAAGCCGGAGGTCGAATGGCACGATTGCCGGCTATGCCATTGCTGCGTGCCTGTTGATTGCCGGCGTGAGTTGGATCTGGCAGGGCATCGCGATCGAAAGCTATGATGAATTTGGAACCTTCAGCTATCGTCAGGAAATCTACGCCGCCAGTTGGCAGCAGTTCCAGGCAGCCCCGCTTCTGGGTGCAGAGAACTATCTGGCCTCAGGCCGCTTTGATCATCTCGTGCAAGGTGAGGGAATCATTGACATTGTGAGCGTGTATCTGCTGATCGTCCTGCGCAACGGAATTGTCGGACTGGCTTTCTATGTGCTGCCATTCGCATTGGTGATCAATGGGCTTTTGAAGGTGAGGAAGCGGGCCACGAGGCAGGCTGGAACGGAGCCGCTCGAAACGTCGGGCATCCTGTTGGCCGCGATCATTGGCTACATGATGTTTATCGGGACGACCAGCGACGTTTCTCTCGTCAAGGAGGTCGGTGTCATCCTGCTGGCCCTCTCGGCGTCCTTCATCGGTGCCTTCCCGAGGCGTCTGCCGGTCAATGTCAGTGTCCGAAAGCCGGCAGGTTGAACCCATGCCGATGAAGCTGTGGAACCACGGGGGGTTAAAGGGGCGGATTATACACGTTGCCGCGTGGACAATCGGAAGCTACGCCGCCGAAGCCGCATTGAGGCTCCTCTCAAGTGTCATCATGACCAGAATCCTCTATCCAGAGGCTTTCGGCTTGATGGCAGTCGCATCAACCTTACCCATTGCCGTGGCGATGTTGTCGGAAGTCGGCATACGCAGCAGCATCATTCGCAAGGCCGGCGACCTTGAAGACGACTTTCTGCACACGGCCTGGACGCTCCAGGTCATTCGCGGCATTGGCATATGGATCATCGTCGTGGCCTGCAGTGCGCTATTGAAACTGCCTGCGGTCAGGGAATCGCTCCCGGCAGAAAGCCCCTTGGCGGACCCGCAGATGGCGCTGTTGCTTTCCTTGACAAGTTCGACTCTGGCGATCGCGGGTTTTCAGTCGATCAACTTCTTCGTGATGGATCGTAAACTGGACGCCAGGGCGACAACACTATGCACGCTCGTCAGTCGTGTTGTGTCGATCCCGGTCATGGTCTTGTTTGCCTGGGTGTACGATTCCGTTTTCGCTCTGGCGCTGGGCGCGGTCGTCATGCAGGTCGTGATGACTGCGCTTTCGCACATCATTATCCCCGGCATCCCCATGAAATTCCATTGGGACCGCATGATCGCTGGGCCCATCATGTCGGACGGGAAGTGGGTCGCCATGTCATCGGCGAGCAGCGTCGTGACGACTCTGGGCGACCGATTCATTCTGTCGGTCTTGATGACATCCGTGCAATTGGGCTGGTATAGCATCGCGTTGCTACTGCTCGAAGCCATTCGGTCTCTGTTGTTGAGGGTCCAGAGAAAGCTCACGCTAGCGGTGCTGAGCGCCCTATCGGGCCAGGAGCGAAACATCGCCCTGCGGAACTTCTACCGGTTCCGGCAACCCATTGATCTGGCAGCATTCGGAGCATCTGGTGCCCTCTTCACCGGCGCGCCGTACTTGGTTCACGTGCTGTATGGTTCGAGATACGCGGAGTCTGGTCATATCTTGTCGATCATCTCCTTGAATTTGCTTTCTCTACCCTATCTGTTCATCATGGACATGTTCTTTCAAAACAAGAGAGTACGTCTATTGGGAGTGTTTTCTGCTGTTGGAACCCTGTCGTTCATCATCTGCCTGTTTGCCGGTAGTTACTTTTGGGGCTGGATGGGTGCTGTATGGGGGGTAGCATTGTTCCGGTGGCCACAAGTCATCGTGGCCAACGTCGCCGCATACAGACTCGGATGGATTGCGGTTTGGAAAGAAGTGATGATGTTGCCGGTGTTCGGCGTTGGGATGCTGGCCGGATGGAGCCCCAAGTTACTGGGATTCTAGAGGAAGAGCGATCGTGACGGGAGTGGCGTTCCGTCAGGGCCGCATGAAAGATCTGTCGAGACAAACGGCACCGTCTCAAAGGTTATGAGGCGGGTGAAGTTGTGACGTGAGAATTGGATGAAACGTCGTCATGGAAAATCAAGTGCAGAGCGGCGATGATGGCAAGATACTCGTACATGTCGGCTATCCAAAATGTGCCAGTAGTTGGCTGCAGTCCAGTGTGTTTACGCAAGCGGCTGCTGTCGTAACGCCATGGCCGACCGTGACGAATGAAGTCATCGAGAAGTTCGTTTGGCTTTCGGATAGGAATTTTGATGCGGCGGCCGTGCGTCAGGAGTTCTTCGATGACTGGCGGGCGATCGGCCAATGCGGCATGGCTGTGGTCTCACATGAAGTGCTGGTAGGCAATCCCATACTGGGAACCTATGGCGCAGACCACGTTGCGGAGAGAATCAGCAAAGTGTTTCCGGAAGCGCGCATCCTCATATGCGTGAGGGAACAGGCGTCATTGGCGCACTCGATATGGTGTGAGTATGTGAGACGGGGTGGCGCTGTCCCATTTGAGACATTTGTCTCGCGCGAGGGCGTCGGAACCGGCTATCGTTCCATGTGTGCACCGGAGTACTTTGATTTCGCAAGCGTCGTGGCCAAGTACGCCGAGTTGTTTGGAAGAGACCGGGTGTTGTGTCTGCCTATCGAGGTGCTGCGAAGAATGCCGCAAGAATTCTCCCGCCGCCTCGCGGAGTTTTGCGGTCATGATGAATTCCGCAATGTACCCGTCGATGTCGTGTATCCGGGAGCTGGTGTGATATCGACTGAAATCCGCCGGGTGTTCAATCGCGCGTTTCGACCACTGTCGGTTGGCAGAGGGAAGCGATCGGCTTTGGATGGCATGTTTGGCCGCGTGTCTTCTGCACTTGGCAAGCGGATGCCGCCGTCGTTTGAGTTGAAGCGGTCAGCTCGCGCAAAGGCGGCGTTCATGTCGGAGATGCGATTGCAGTGCAGTGAGTCAAATCTGCGACTGCAGGACTTCGTGGAGTTCTCGCTGAAAGAGTTGGGATATGCGATGCCGTGAGGTCTCCGTCACTTCAGGAACCGCTTTTCGATGTCGTTCATTTGGTGCCGCAACCGGGCCCAAATCTGATATGGCCCAGTCCTGCGTGTCAATGTCTCCAATAGAAACAGGGATGGGCCGTAGCGTCTGATCGAGAACAGCATCTTCCGCACCTTGCTGTCGAACTGAAGATGCATGGTTTGGATTTTACTGAGATGCGGCGTCTCATCGTAATATGGGATGTACCCGCGATCCTTGATGAGATGACCCACCCGCGCCTCGATCTGGTAGATCTCATATTTGCTTAGCCGTCCGCTCCACTTTCCCGCATGTTGCTTTTGCGGGGACGAATAGGTCGTGTGAGCGAGATCCACCATGGCGGGAGTGTAGGCGATACCCAGGAACTGTGAAATTGCCTGGGCAATGCGTTCCGGTTCCGACACCAGTTCTTCGTAGCGGACTTCAATGGCCTGCCCGGGCCTCAATCGTGTCTTCAGGCGATCCCAACTCTCTTCCGCATCAAGCCAGCAGTCGACGCCCCGATAAAGGTTGCCGGCAAATCCCATTTGCACGGACGACGGCGCCACATCTCGAGGGTCTCGCAGGAGGTGGATAAAGAGGGCTTCTGGATAAAGATCATGAAGGCAAGTGAAGTGCCGGTGTACGGTGCCTAGGGCCAGCTCTGCGCCACCCTTCCGGGTATTGAGGTGGTCTCTGAGCATGGTTGCGAGCGGGAGAGTGTCATCGAGTTCCAGATCGTGATTGTTGAACACACGATTGGTCTGCAGAGCAGATTTCACCCGGCACGAGTCATCGGCCGTAGCAGTGGGAATTCTGCCACGGTCCTCAATGTGGTCTGTAATATAATCGATTTCGCCAAGTTCCCGTATTGACGGATTCTGTTTGATCATGAGCCGCAGCAACGTGGTTCCGGCTCTGAGTGAGCCGCAAAGGAAAGCCCATCGCCCTTGCTGCGGCGGCATGGCATTGCGGACAACGGCAATGTCACGGTCGCGAGCGCCGGCATGCTGTTGGTCGTCCCGGCCTAGCGTTGGCATTGGAGGGTGTCGAATGAACGCGTGGAAAAATGGAACCCGACCCAGTCGGAAAGCGAGACAAGGTCGTCATCAAAGAGAGTTTGCAGTTGGCGCTCCAAGTGCTGTGGAAGGGCGATGTCGTTTTCAACAGAGAAAGCTCCTCTGATCTTATTGCGAACGCCCTTGGGAACCAACAGCCGGCGCAGCGCTGTCGCAAGTCTCGACTCGACGAGTAATTCATACCCGTGAAATCGACGCACACGGGTACTCGAGTCGTTTTCATGTGCCAATGAGGGGTGCCAGGTCGGGTGACCTTGGTACCCAATAAAGCGGCAGATGCGCTCCAATTCGGCTTGGGGATTCAGTCGCAGTGATTCGAATATCACAGGCAACACGGCACGGGAGCCAAACGCTTCGAAAAATGGTGCCAATTGAAAAGCGTAGCGGCTGTAGTCAACCAATTCGGGATGTCGTGAAACAGCGGACACAATATCGCAGGTAATCTCACCTTCGAGCCATTGATGCTTATACTGTGAAACAAGGCGCCGGATGGGATGGCGCATGATATATATGAGCCGTGGATTAGGAATGGTTTGCGCAATGCGCTCCACAGTGTGGGGATAAGTTGGCAATTTCGTGTAATGCGTACTAGACTCGCCTTTGAGGCTGCCGGGCGGAGCGCTTTCGAAAAGCGCGCCATACCAAGACAATCCCTTTGCATAGATCTCGTCATT
>CAZECZ010000107.1:0-16073 GCA_964510815.1 uncultured Aestuariivirga sp. | reverse complement strand
CTTGTGGCATCCGAAGGGATTGATGTGACTCCACAGGTTGGAGGCATCGTCGAAGAGATCGAGTTCGAGTCCGGCGACACCGTGAAGAAGGGACAGCTCTTGGTGAAGCTGGACATCACCACCGAAGCAGCCGACATGCGGTCCATTGCATCGCAGCTTGCCAATGCCGAGACCGAGCTCGCCCGAAAGGAAAAGTTGGTTTCCAAGGGCATTTCACCACGCGCTGAACTCGACAATCTGAGGACCACGAAGGATACGCTGCAGGCGAGCATGGACCGCTTGCGTGCCATCGTGGCGCAAAAGTTCATCTATGCTCCGTGGGACGGTCAGGTGGGCCTGCGTTCGGTATCAGTCGGCAGCTATCTGGCGCCCGGCCAGAAGATCGTGTGGCTGCAGAAGACTGATCCCATTTACGCCGATTTCAAGGTGACAGAAGCCGATTTCGGGCGGATCAGAGACGGGCTGACGGTCACCACGACCTACAACGCCTATCCGGGTGAGACGTTCTCTGGCAAAATCGTGACCACTGATGCCCGGGTGTCGGACGAGAGCCGCATGATCACGGTGCGCGCCGGTATCGACAATCCGGAAGGCAAGCTGGTGCCTGGCATGTATGCAAATGTGCTGGTCGATTCTGGGACCCCGGAAACCGTCGTCACGGTGCCGGAGACGGCAGTGACCTATTCGCTCTATGGCGACAACGTCTTCGTCGTGAATCCCACCAAAGGCAAGGACAAGGACGGCAAGGAGGTCGACGAGCTCGTCATCGAGCGCCGTTTCGTGAAAGCCGGCGGCGTGCGCGATGGCAGGGTGCAGATCGTCAGCGGTCTGGCAGAAGGTGACAAGGTGGTGACGGCTGGCCACAACAAGATCGACCAGGGCAGCAAGGTGGTGATCGACAATTCGATCGCGCTCAAGCTCCAAGACAACACCACGATCCAGTAGGACCCGCGATCCGATGCATTTCACCGATATCTTCGTGAAGCGCCCGGTCCTTGCGACCGTGGTCAGTCTTCTGATTCTGCTGGCCGGCATCCAGTCCGTGCTGAAGCTGCCGATCCGCCAGTTCCCCGAGGTGTCCGACACCAAGATCGAAATCCAGACCGTCTATCCGGGCGCCAACGCGGACCAGATCAAGGGCTTCATCACCACGCCGCTGCAGCAGGCTGTGGCGTCGACCGAGGGCGTCGACATCATCGAGTCGAATAATGTCCAGAACGTCTCGACCATCACGCTGAAGCTCCGCCTCGATGCGGATGCCGACCGGGCGCTGGCCGACGTGCTGTCGAAAGTGAACGAGGTCAAGGGCGTTCTGCCGAGCGAGGCCAACGATCCAACCGTCAAGCGCACCAATGGTGCTGGCTTTGCCTTGATGTACATCAGTTTCAAGAGCGAACAGATGTCGGCGCCGCAGATCTCCGACTATCTCGACCGCGTCGTGAAGCCGAAGCTGCAGGCTATCTCCGGGGTGGCTGCGGCCGACATTCTCGGCGGATCGACCTTTGCCATGCGTGTGTGGCTTGATCCTGACAAGATGGCATCGCTCGGCATCACGCCGCTCGACATTCGCCAGTCGCTGGCCGCGAACAACTTCACTACCGCGGCAGGCGAGATCAAGGCCGAATTCACCCAGAAGAACATCAATGCCCAGACGTCGCTGGAAACACCGGAGCAGTTTGCCAACATGGTCGTTGCGACCCGCAATGGCTCGGTTATCCGGCTGGGACAGGTGGCAACCATCGACCTTGGGCCGCAGAATTATAACTCGGTCTCAGCCTTCGACGGTCTTAAGGCCGTGTTCATGGGCATCCAGACGACGCCTGATGCCAATCCGCTGACCGTCATCTCGAATGTCCGGGATGCCATGCCGGAGATTCAGCGAGGTCTTCCCACGGGGCTGGAAGCCAACATCGCCTATGATGCCACCCAGTTCATCAACGCCTCGATCGAGGAAGTCGGCAAGACGCTTGCCGAAGCCGGCATCATCGTCATCGTCGTCATCTTCCTGTTCCTCGGCAACATCCGCTCGACCATCATCCCTGTGGTCACCATCCCGCTGTCGCTCATCGGCGTGGCGCTGGTTCTCTTGGCGTTGGGCTATTCCATCAATCTTCTGACGCTGCTGGCTCTAGTGCTCGCCATCGGCCTGGTGGTCGACGACGCCATCGTGGTCGTGGAGAACATCCATCGCCATATCGAAGAGGGCATGAAGCCGTTTGACGCGGCCATCAAGGGCGCGCGCGAGATTACCGGCCCGGTCATTGCCATGACCATCACCCTGGCGGCCGTCTATACCCCCATCGGCTTCACCACCGGCCTCACGGGTGCATTGTTCCGCGAGTTCGCGTTCACGCTGGCCGGCGCAGTCATCGTTTCCGGCATCATCGCGCTGACGCTGTCACCGATGATGACTTCGAAAATGCTGAAGCCCCACGAGAAGATCGGCTGGTTCGGCCGCCTGGTGGACCGCGTGTTCGGCGCGCTGCAGCGCTTCTACCGCCGCCGCCTCGACGGCACGCTGAAGCAGCGCGCGGTATTTGCCTGGATAGCCGTGCTGACCGTGGTGTTGTCTGCCGTGCTCTATAACGCCATCAACCGGCAGCTGGCACCGCCGGAAGACCAAGGCGTGCTGTTTGCCTTCGTGAATGCGCCGGAGCACACCAATCTCGACTATCTCACGAGCTTCACGGACAATCTCACGGATACGCTGCTGGCCGTGCCGGAGAAGAAGAACCTGTTCGCCATCGCCGGCTTCCCGACCAGCCACGGCGCCTTCATGGGCCTGATCCTCAAGCCATGGGGAGAACGTACGCGCTCCGATCTTTCGGTGATGGCCGAACTTCAACCAAAGTTCAAGCAGGTCTCTGGCGTCAACATTTTCGCAACGGCACCATCCGCCATTCCGGTGGGGGCAGGCGAGATGCCTGTCGAGTTCGTTCTCACTTATCCGGGCGATTATACACGCCTGGCCGAAGTGCTCGACAAGTTGAATGCGGAGGCCATGAAGAGCGGCCTCTTCATCTTCACCAATTCCAATCTGCGCTTCCAGACCCCGCAGGTGGAACTGATCGTCGACAAGGACCGCGCCAACAAGCTGGGTGTCACCATGCAGGATGTCGGCGCCACGCTCGCCACCTTGCTGGGTGGCAACAACGTCAACCGCTTCTCGGTGCAGGGACGGAGCTATCAAGTCATTCCGCAAGTGCCGCGCACCGAGCGCGAGACCGTCGATCAGATCCTCAAGTTCCGTGTGCGCGCGGTGGATGGGTCCATGGTGCCGCTGTCGTCGTTTGTGTCGGTCAGTCAGACGGTTCAGCCGAACGGGCTCTCGACCTTCCAGCAGCTCAATTCCGCCATGCTGCAGGGTGTGCCATTCCCCGGCCGTACCGTTGGTGAGGCGGTGGCCTTCCTTCAACAAAAGGCGAATGAGATCATGCCGCAGGGCATGGCCTATGATTTCAAGGGCGAGAGCCGTCAGTTCGTCAAGGAAGGCAACACGCTTGCCATCACCTTCGCCATCGCGCTGCTGCTGATCTACCTGGTGCTGGCAGCGCAGTTCGAGAGCTTCCGCGATCCCTTCATCATCCTGATCGGCCTGCCGGCGACGGTGTTCGGTGCCTTGTTCGTGCTGTTCATCCTTGGCGAGGTGAACGGCGCCATGCAGAACAACCCGCCCATCAACCTGGGCTCCGGCACGATCAATATCTACACCCAGATCGGTCTGGTGACGCTGATCGGCCTCATCGCCAAGCACGGCATCCTGATGGTGGAGTTCGCCAACAAGCTGCAGGAGACCAAGGGCTACGACAAGAACCTGGCGATCAAGGAGGCCGCCGCTGTCCGTTTGCGGCCAATCCTGATGACGACGGCCGCCATGGTGATCGGCGTGGCTCCGCTGCTCACAGCAAATGGTGCCGGCGCCCATAGCCGTTTCGACATCGGCGTGGTCATCGCCGCGGGCATGGCCATCGGCACCATGTTCACGCTGTTCATCACGCCGGCCATCTATTCCTACGTGGCGCGCGACCGCCGGCACATGCACGATCTCGAAATGGAGTCGGACGTGCTGGCTCATGACCATGACCCGGTGGTGACGGCCCCCGCCAACGATGCAGAGGGATTGCCGAAGGCGGCGGAGTAGGCATCACAGTCGTCGCGCGCGAGGCCGCTGTTCGGCGGCCCTCAGTCGTCACGCGGTGGCAATTTGTGGGCAATGCCTTTGTGGCAATCGATGCAGGTTTCACCGGTTTTCATCGCTTCCTGCATTTTTTCCGAGGCTCGTGCTGACTGCTTGTGAAAGTCCATGCTCTCGAAGCTATGGCAATTGCGGCATTCCCTCGAATCGGTCGCCTTCATGGCAGCCCAGACGCGCTCCGCAAGTTCCGGACGTTTGGCTTCGAATTTCTCGGCCGTGTCGATGGTGCCGGCAAAGTGATGATAAAGCTCGCCGGTCGCTTGCACCTTGCGAATGACCTTGTGGGTCCAGTCTCTAGGCACATGACAGTCAGAGCAGATGGCGCGAACACCAGAGGCGTTGCTGAAATGAACGGACTTCTTGTATTCCTCATAAACGGTGGTGCGCATCTCATGGCACGAGATGCAGAACTCGAGCGTGTTGGTCTTTTCCATGGCGGTGTTGAAGCCACCCCAGAAAACGATTCCGCCCAAGCCGCCTACGATGAGCAGCGTTCCAAGACTCCAATTGTTGGATGGCCGCCAGAACCATCTCCATGTGCGGCTCAGCAAGGAAATCATGTTGGACTCCGTTGAAGGATATGGTCGCAGTATCTAGGTTAGGTGCACCCCCATGGCAAAAGACGCCAGACTGAGAGGGTCTGGCGCCCCTTGCGTCGAGTGTTCAGACGACAGAGGGCTCCTATCCTCGTCCTACTCAGCAGGAAGGGTGCTGAGGTAAGCCAGGACATCGGCCGCAACCTGATGATCGATTGCGCGGAGCGCCGGCATTGCCTCGCCGGGCTGCCCATTCAGGATTTTATGCATGACTTCCCAAGGATTGGAGGTCAGGGACCCCAGTGGGGGCATGTCAGTTGGAAGTTTTCCTTCCGCCCCGTGACAGCCGATGCAGGCTGTGACGTAAACCTGCCTTCCGGCGTCCGCATTGCCGGTCGACTTCTTGTCGGCAATGTACTTTGACCAGTCAATCTGGCCATCGACTACGAAGTTGGCAAGATCAACAAGATCCTGTTCGGTCAGTTTGTCACCATAGCCATGCGCATCCGACTTCAGGAGGGCGACCACAACCGCAGGATCGCCACCCTTCATGCCGTTTATGCCCTTGATGCCTGTCGCGTGGCTGCCGGAAGAATAGGCGCCGTCCGCACCAAGTCCGTCCCAACCATGGCACTCCTTGCAGCGCCAGTTGCTTGCGGCATCCTCTGCGTATTTCTTGTTCGACGCCGGATAGAGCTTGTGGGATTCCTTCGGGGCCTCAACCTTTATGACCTTGTACCATTTGTCATAGAGCTTGCCGCCGCGAGCGATCGAGCCCTGATCTGGCTCGGCGAATGCCGCCCCGGTTGAAATCAGGCTCGCAACCGCAAAGAACGCTATTGCCCCCAGCCGAGTCGCCCGTGCAAATTTCGGCATTTTTGTTTCTCCTCAGTTCTCATACCGCTAGCTGAGGCTTCGTTCCCGGATGCGAGGTTGCGCTACTTGGATACGTCAAGTCAAACTGTATCTTCGAGGGTACCCTTTTCGCGGGCTTTCAGTCATGCGTCCCGCTTAGTACACGTAAGCGACAGTCAAGGTATGACATAAACTCGTTCATTCACGACCAGGATGATGTTCTCCATGATCCGGACGGTGGCGCAGACGTGACATTGGCTCAGAGGAGGCTGGCGAGAGCAGCGGTCAATCGGTTCAACGCCTTTTCGATGTCCGCTTCGCTGGCCGCAAATGATAGGCGAATCGAGCCCGGCGCGCCGAAGGCGCCGCCCGGCACGGTGGCGACGGCGTGCTCTTCCAGCAGCCAGTCGCAAAGCGCATCGGTCGTATCGAGCACATGGTTGCCAGCCTTCTTGCCGAGCAATTCCGAGACGTCCGGAAAGGCATAGAACGTTGCCGGAATGCCGCCGATTTTGACTCCTGGAATTGCGCGCAGGCCCTTCAGCACCATGTCGCGGCGGGCCTGGTAAATCTGCCGCATGCGCTCGACCTCGTCGCGCGGACCCTCGAGCGCCGCGATGGCGGCCCTCTGTACGAAGGGGTTGGTGCCTGCCGATATCGTGCCCTGCATGCGGGTCATTGACTTCGTGATGGGCTCGGGCGCTCCAGCAAAGCCCAGCCGCCAGCCGGTCATGGCGAAACCCTTGGAGAAGCCGTTGACCGTGATGGTACGCTCCTTCATGTCCGGCAGCGCGCCGATCGACGCCATTCTGCCCTCGAACACGATGTATTCGTAAATTTCGTCCGACAGCACCATCATCTTGGGGTGGCCGCGGACAATGGCGGCGACGTCTTCCAGTTCTTTTTGCGTCCACACGGCGCCTGTCGGGTTGGATGGCGAGTTGATGATGATCAGTTTGGTACGGGGCGTGACCGCAGCGGCGATCCGGGCGACCGGTACCTTGTAGTTCTCTTCCACCCCGGCATGCAGGACCACCGGGGTGCCGCCGGCGAAGCGCACGGTGATTTCGTAAGACACCCAGAAAGGGGCCAGCATAATGACCTCGTCGCCGTGATCGATGATCGACAGGATCGCATTGGCCACCACCTGCTTGGCGCCATTGCCCACCGAAATCTCGGCTGGCGAGTAGTCGATGCCGTTTTCCTGTCTGAATTTCTCCGACAGAGCGGTGCGCAATTCAGGGATGCCCGCCACCGGCGAATAGTGGGTGAAGCCGGCGTTCATGGCGTCGGCCGCGGCCTGACGGATATTTGCCGGAGTGTCGAAATCGGGTTCGCCGATTGTAAGGGCAACGACATCCACCCCCTTGGCGCGCAACTCGCGGGACTTCTGCGACATGCGGATGATGGGACCTTCGTCGCTGGACTGGCTGCGGGAGACGAGGAGGGCGGCAGGATCAAACTTGGTCATGATTGTGCCTCTATACTTTGCCACCCTTGCGCGGTCGAGGGCTTGCGGCGCATAAGGCGCCGTCATTTCGGGGATTTCATGAAGCGTATCGTTCTAATGGCTGCCGCGGCCAGTGCTTTGGCCGGCTGCAAGACGGACTCGACGGTCCGCATCACCAATGACAAGCCTCAGGTGCAGATGGCCAGCCGGTCGGAGCCGATCTTCTACAACGGCAAGACCTACCGCCTCGACTTCGGCCCGTCCGGGCAGTCAGGCCTGTTCGACATGACGGTCTCCGGCATGGGGCCAAAACAGCGCAACGATGCGGTGGCTGTGGCCACCTCGTCACTTGGCTATTTCGCATGCCCCGATGGCCAGAAGGGCCGTCTGCAGAACGAGCCTGCCTACGCCTCATCCAAGTGGCGCATGCAGGCGCGGTGCGGCTAGTCCCTGAGCCTTGCGTAAATTACGTCATCCGCCCATTCGCCCTTGAACCACTCGCTCTTTCGGAAGTGGGCCTCCTTCACAAATCCAGCTTTTTCGAGAACCCGGCACGAGGCGATATTGCGTGGGTCTACGGAACCCGTGATGCGGTGGAGCGGGAACGAGTCGAAGGCGTAGGCAGTCAGGGCCGTCACCGCTTCCGTCGCCAGCCCACGGTTCCAGAAACGTCTCTCTACGGTGTAACCAATCTGGGCAAGCCGTTGATCGTGCTCCATGATCCTCAGTCCGCAGTCGCCGACGAAGGCTCCGGTCTGCCGTTCTTGCAGTGCAAACTGGAACCAGCCGGGTTCACCTGGATTGCTCATCGCCAGCGCCTGCAAATAGAGCCTGGCTTCATCTTCGCTATAATGGGTCCATGACTGATAACGTGCCACCTCAGGATCGTTGCGCATGGCCACGAATTGATCGAGGTCGCGGGGGGTGAACCGCCTGGCCATCAGCCGCGGGCTTTCGAAGATCATCCGAACCTGCGATCGATCCAGTCGCGGGTGCGGAAATAGCGCCCAATCCAAGGCAGGAACCAGGTGGAGCCAGTGTAAAGCGCATGATCCGGAAATTCCGGCCGGTCGAAGGCGCAAACCCGGTTGACCTTGCCGGCGATCTTGCGTGCCGTCTGGTGACCCAGGTAGCTCATCATGGCGACGCCGGAGCCGTTGCAACCCAGCGCGAAGTGGAGATTGTCGAATTTGCCCATGTGGGGCATCTCGTCGAGCGTGAAGGCAACATTGCCAGTCCAGGCGTGAGTAATCTTGCTGCCTTTCAGTTGCGGGAAGCGGTCGGTCATGAACTGGTAAAGGATGGATGCTGTTTCAACCGGATCGGTGTGGCCGAACTTGGCGCGGCCGCCGAAAATCAGCCGCTTTCCGCCGGGCGACATGCGGTAATAGGTGAGGACGCGCCGCGTATCGGCGAAGGAGCGGTTCTTCGGGCTGATCGAGGCGGCGAGATCAGGCGGCAACTCTTCGGTGGCGATAATGTATGATCCCACGGGGACCACGCGCCGCTTGAACTGGGGTGTGACATCGCCGGTGTAGCCATTGGTGGCGATGATGACGTCGCCTGCCATGATCGGCCCGCGCGGTGTATCGACCCGCCATTTTGCGCCATCCTGAGCCAGCTTGACGACTGGCGTCTTGGTGGCAATGGGAATGCCACGCTGCTGGCACAGATCGAGGATGCCTTTGAAGAACAGGGCCGGATGCAGGTGGCCCGCGCGCCCAACCACCATGCCGCCACGATAGTAATCCGAGCCAATCTCCTCGCGCTGACGCTCTGGCGGCACGATGAAGGCTTCCGACCGGGCGTTGCGGTTCAGCATGTCGATCTTCTTGGCCATGCCGTCATAGTGGCTCTTGCACCAGGCGCCGAGGAAATAGCCAGCCCGGGTCCAGCCGCAGTCGATCTTTTCGCGATTGATCAGTTCCTCGACATGGCTGAAGGCATCGGCGGCATCCGCAAGATAGGGGGCGGCCTCGTCCGGCTCCATGGCCTTGGCCATGTAACGCTTGCCGACGTTGACGCCGCCCGACACCATGCCGCCATTGCGGCTCGAACCGCCGTAGCCTGGTTCGTTGGCATCCAGCACCACGCAGTCGATGCCCTCGCGGTTGAGTTCCAGCGCAGCATTCAGGCCAGCATAGCCGGCGCCGACGATCGCCACCCGGGTTTCCCTGGGCAGTTCGATTTCCGGCAATGGCCTGGGTTCGTGGGCCTCCCACCAGAATGGGCGGGGTTTGAAGTCCTTGTGAAAGATCGACGCGTTCATGACCTCAGTGTTGCGCGAGAACCCTGCGCAATACAAGCGACCTGCAAGCGGGTCAGCTAGAAGCCTTCGGAATAGACCAGAACGCGGGTGCCGATGGGTGCCCGCCGGTATAGTTCGATGATGTCCTGGTTAAACATGCGAATGCAGCCCGACGACGAATTGGTGCCAATACTCTCGGGCGCGTTGGTGCCGTGGATGCGGTAGAGCGTATCCCTGCCATCCTTGAAAAGATAGAGTGCACGGGCGCCAAGGGGATTCTCGGGACCTCCGGGCATACCATCCCTGTATTTGGCCAGTTCCGGCTTGCGCTCGATCATCTCCGACGGTGGCGTCCATTTGGGCCACATCACCTTGCGCATGACGTCGGCAACGCCGGCCCAGCGGAATCCGTCTTTTCCGACGGCGACGCCGTAGCGGATCGCCATGCCGCCTTCGAGGAGCAGGTAAAGATGATGCTGGGTGGTATCGATGATGATGGTGCCGGGAAATTGCCGCGACTTGAACTTGACCACGGTCCGCCGCACTTCCGGCGGATATTTTTTCATGTTCATGGTCGGAAGCCGGTAGGGGTCGTCGCTGGTGGTATCGGCCAGCGCCGGAGCGAGGGGGCATGCCAAGGCGCCTGCCGCGAGGCCCAATATGTTGCGGCGTGAATAGAGCGTCATGATTTCCTCCACATCTCCTTTAAGGTGTCACCTGTTTTGCTTAACGAAAGGTTGCGTTCCATTGTGGCAGGCTCATGATGCGTGCAGGCCGCCACGCTGTTGCCTTTGCGGATGAACCGGACGAGGAATGAAGATCATGAAGACACTTCTGAAGTCGATCGTCCTGTTCCTGGTTGTCGTCATCGTGGTCATTGTTGGAGGTGCGTATATCATTCCACCCGTGGCGCATGTGGAACGCGCGATCGCGATCGATGCGCCACCGGAAAAGATCTACGCCATCGTCAAGGACATGCGCCGCTTCAACGAGTGGTCGCCTTGGTATGCGGTCGATCCCAAGACCGAGTACACGTTCGAAGGCCCCGACAGCGGCGTTGGCCAGAAGATGACCTGGTCGTCCGAAAATCCCCAGGTCGGCAAGGGATCGCAGACCATCGTCGAGGCTGAGGCGGATCGAAAGATCGTGACAGAGCTCGACTTCGGGGAAATGGGCAAGGCCCAGGCAACCCTCACACTGTCACCCCTCGATAAGGGAACCGCCGTCGTTTGGACCTTCGAGACTCCTGTTGAGGGCATCATGGAACGATGGATGAGCCTATCCTTTGACCGCTGGATCGGCGCCGACTACGTGAAGGGCCTTGACTTGCTGAAGCGTCTGGCAGAGGCCAAAGGCAAGGCGGGTTGATAACTGCCCAGAATCAAGAAGAGGTGCAGACATGACGGATGGACGTTTCGCGCTGGTCACCGGCGGTGCTCAGGGGATTGGCTTCGCTACAGCGAAGCGCTTTCTTGAAATCGGTTTTGGAGGCGTGCTGCTGGTGGACCGGAACGGTGGCCGGCTGGAGGAAAATGCTGCGATCCTGTCGGAGCTTGGCCGGGTCGAGACACTCGAGGGAGATCTCATGGATCTGGCGTTGCCGGCGCGCGCGGTGGGAACGGCGCTCGACGCCTTCGGGCGGCTCGATGTTCTGGTGAACGCGGCGGGAAACACCGAACGCTGCGGAATCACCGACACGTCACACGAGTCCTACGAACGCTTGTTCGGGGTGAACGTACGCGCGCCGTTGTTCCTGATGCAGGAGGCGCTGATCTCGATGGTGCAGCAGAAATCGGGCACCATCATCAACGTCTCGAGCATGCTGGCCTATGGTGGTCCCCCCAATCTCGCGACCTATTCGGCCTCCAAGGCAGCACTCTGCACACTTACCAAGTCGGCCGCCAATACAGTGAAGCGCGACGGCGTACGGATCTTCGCCATCAATCTGGGTTGGGTCCACACCGAGGGCGAACAGGCGCTGCAGACCTCGTTTCACAATATGCCTGAAGACTGGGCAGAGCACATCGGGAAACGCATGCCGTCAGGACGATTGCAGCGACCGGACGACGTCGCCGGCGTCATGGAGTTTCTGGTGTCACGCCCTGCGCAGATGATGACCGGTGCCATCATCGACTACGAGCAGATGCCGGCGGGCGTCTTTGACGACCATCCGGCACTGGCGCCCGCGTGAGGGATCAGAGTTCCTTGCCGCCCCACTTCTTGCAGTTGGAAGCGGAAGACCAGATCCAGCCTTGGCCCTTGCAGGCGGCCTGGCCCTTACAAGCGTTGTTAGCGCTCTTACACGCCCCCTGGCCCTTGCAGGCGTTGACGCCGTAGCACATCACCTTGCCGGCAGCACTGGCCGGCGTGACGGTGGCGGCGCCGGCAACGGCGAGGGTCAATGCGGCGGCGGCGAGTGCCGCGCCCGAAATGGGCTTCACGATCATGGTTCTTGGTCCTTTATTTCGACGTGCGCCATTGCACGGTGTCTGAAGGCTGAAGCAACCACCGATCACCGGCAAACAAACTCAGTGTGAAGGGGTTCACACGTGATTGTGATACCTCGCGCGCGAATTACTCCGCCCGCGGATGGCCTGCCGTGGTGCCGCCGTCGATCTGCAGTGCCGAGCCGGTGATGAACTTGGCCTGGGGCGATGCGAGATAGAGGATCGCTGCTGCGATCTCCGCCGGTTCGGCGATGCGCTTCAGGGGTGCTTGTGCCTCGAGGTCCCGTTGCTTGGAAGCCGGGTCGTCGGAGGCCTCGATCACGTCACGGCGCACCATGTCAGTATCAACATAGCCCGGGCAGACGCAGTTGACCCGGACCGCTGGCGCCAGTTCCAAGGCCAATGCGCGCGTGAGATTGACCACGCCCCCCTTGGACGCGCAATAGACTGCAAGCCCGCTCTCGCCGATCAATCCCGCATCCGAGGCGACGAACACTGCATTGCCCTTGCTCTCGCGCAAATGGGGGAGGGCGGCCTGCGTGCAGAAGAAGGTGCCCTTGAGGTTGACGTCGAGCGTTGCATCCCACAGCATTTCGTCGACCTCTTCCATCGGGCCGTGGGGGCCGATCCCGGCACTGGTCACCAGCACGTCGAGGCCGCCCAGCGCATCCGCAGCCGCGCTGACGAAGCGCTTGCAGCCGGCAGCGGACGCCACGTCGCCGGGCGCCGCGAGGGCACCGATCCCGGCAGCGATCTTCGCCGTTGCATCGTCGGATCTTCCGTTGATGGCCACACGGGCCCCGGCGGCGATGAAGGACTCCGCAGCGGCACGTCCGATGCCGCGTGTGCCGCCCGTAACGAGAACCCGTTTGCCATTGAAGTCGAACATCGCCCCGTCAGCGTCCCTTCCACTGGGGCTTGCGTTTTTCGGCAAAGGCACGCGCCCCCTCCAACTGATCCTCGCTCGAATAGAGCGTGTCCACAGTTTTTAGCCGGCGCTTGGTGACCATGTCAAAAGCCTGCTGGACCGGAAGATGTGCCGTGTCACGGGTAATTTCCTTGATCGCGGCGAAGACCAGTGGCGGGCCGTCTGCCAATTGATCGGCAATTTCGCGGGCACGCTCCATCAACTTCTCCGCCGGCACCACCTCATTGATGAGGCCCCAGTGCTTCGCCTCGGCCGTATCGATGCGGCGGCCGGTGAACAGCATTTCCATCGCCACGTGATAGGGAATGCGGCGCGGCAGCTTGATCGACGCGGCATCCGCCACCGTGCCGGAATTGATCTCGGGCAGCGCGAAGGTCGCGTGTTCCGCCGCGATGATGATGTCGCAGGAAATCATGATCTCAAAGCCGCCGCCGAAGGCCAGCCCGTTCACCGCGCAGATCACCGGCTTGTTGAGGCCCGGCAGTTCCTGCAATCCCCCGAAGCCGCCGGCGCCATAGTCCGAGTCCGGCGCTTCGCCTTCCGCTGCCGCCTTGAGGTCCCAGCCGGGGCAGAAGAATCTTCCGCCGGTGCCGGTCAAGATGGCGACGCGCAGTTCCGGATCGTCACGGAAGCCGGCGAAGACATCGCCCATGATGCGACTTGTTGCAGCGTCGATGGCATTGGCCTTGCCGCGCTCGATCCGGACTTCGAGCACACGCCCGCGGCGGGTGACATGGATGGGACCGGTCGTCGTATCAGTCATGGTGTCCTCATCTTGATCAGTGCATCGACGGCGACGGCGCCGTCTTTCAACACGAGCAGGGGGTTGACGTCGAGTTCCGCCACAAACCCGCGATGGGCCTCGGCAAAGGCGGCAACGGCCTCGACCGCCTTGACGACGGCGGCCTGATCACCCGATTTGCCACGGAAGCCCTCGACCAGCGTCCACACCCTCAGTGTACGGAGCGCCCGTTCGATCTCACCTCGCGTCGTCGGCAGGATCAGCGTCACGGAGTCCTTCAGCAGTTCGGTCAGGATGCCGCCCGCACCGACCACCAGCGCCAGGCCGAATTGGGGATCGGAGGTGAGGCCGATGATGAGTTCGGCCACCGCACCCTGCACCATGCGTTCGACCAGCACGTCGGTCGCCAGTGGCGCCATGCGCTGCGCCGCGGCCTCGACGTCCGCCGCGTTGCGCAAGTTGAGCGCCACCCCACCGGCTTCCGTCTTGTGGGCGATGGCCGCGGACGACACCTTCAGCGTCACGGGGTAACCGAGTTGGCCCGCAGCTGCGACCGCATCGCCGGCCTTGCACACGATGCCGTCCGGCACCGTGAGCCCATGCGCTTTCAGAAGCTGCTTCGCATCATACTCGCTCAACACCCTTTCGCCGCTGCCTCGTACGGCAGGCGCCAACATCTCGGGCGGGCCCTCCTCGCGTGCCCAGTTGCGGCCAATGAAGGCGGCAGATTCGAAGGCGGTGAGCGCATCGTCCAATCCCATCATCGGAGCCACGCCACGCGCGGAGAGTTCGTCGGCGAGATCGAGCGGCATGCCTTCCGAAAGGGTGGCGGTGACGGCAGCACGCGCGCCAGTCGTCCTGGCTGCCGCGGCCAAGGCATAAGCAGTGGCCTTCCAGGCATCCGGCTTCATGCGCACATGGGTGGGCGTGTCAAGGATCACCATGCCCACGTCGAAGCCGCCGTTGAGCACTTCGGTGAAAGTGGCGGTGAGCTTTTCTGGCTGGTTCCAGATGAAGGTGTGATAGTCGAGCGGGTTGTCGATCGACACATATTCGTTGAGCGTCGCCGCCACGCGGGGCTTGGTCTCTTCGTTGAACGGCGGGAAGGAGACCTTCTTCTCCAGCGCCATGTCGGCCACCAGTGCCGCCTCGCCGCCGGAACAGCTCATGGAGACGAGCCTGGAATCCGCAATCGGTCCGCCATTGTGCAGGAACTTCAGCGTTTCGGCGAAGGCAGAAACCGACTTCATCCGCGCGATCCCATAGCGCTCGAACAGTGCGTCATAGAGCGTGTCGGCGCCCGCCAGCGACGACGTGTGGCTCATCGCCACCTTGGCGCCATGCTCGGAGCGGCCGGTCTTCAGCACCACAACCGGCACCTTGCGCTTGCGGGCGAGGGCGGCGGCATGGGCAAATTTCGGAATGTCGGGCAGGCCCTCCACATGGAGACCGATGGCCGAAATGCGAGGATCGGCGGACAGCACCTCGACCATCTCCGCCATGCTGGTGTCGACCTGGTTGCCGACAGAAAACACGGCGGCGACGGGCAGCCCGCGCCGCATCATGGTGAAGTTGCAGGCGATGTTGCCGGATTGCGTCACCAGCGCCACGCCGCGCTCAATCGGCTCCAGCCCGGATTCGTCCGGCCACAGCGCGGCGCGCGACAGGGTGTTGACGAAGCCGTAGCAATTAGGACCAATCAGCGCCATGCCGCCCGCGGCCTCCAGCAATTGCTGCTGCAGGTCCTTGTGCCCGGTCTCGGAAAAGCCGGCGGCATAGATGACAGCACCGCCGCTCTCCCTGGCGGCGAGACTCCGCACCACGTCGATGGTGGGTTCGCGCTTCACCGCGATGAAGGCGGCGTCGACCGCCTCAGGAATATCCTCCGCCGACTTGAGCGTCGGGATGCCCGACAGTTCCTCGCGTTTGGGATGAACGGCGTAAATCCTGCCGGTGAAGCCCAATTCCAGCGTGCGCCGGATCGCCACGGCGCACTCGTTGCCGCCCACGAAGGCGATGGACTTCGGGTTGAGGAGGCGTGTGAGATTGTTCACTTAGCCCCCCAGCGGACGCAGCAGGCTGCGGGAAATGATATGGCGCTGGATCTCGGAGGTGCCCTCCCAGATCCGCTCGACCCTGGCGTCGCGCCAGATGCGTTCCAGCGGCAGGTCGCTCATCAGCCCCATGCCGCCGTGGATCTGTATCGCTTCATCAGCGACGAAGGCCAGCATCTCGGTGGCCTTGAGCTTGGCCATCGCCATGTCCATGTCGGTCACGGTCCCGTTGTCGAATTTCCACGCGGCTTCCAGCGTCAGGAGTTCCGCCGCCTTCAGCTCCATCGCCATGTCGGCGAGCTTGAAGGACACGCCCTGGAACTTGCCGATCTGCTGGCCGAACTGGTGGCGATCGACGGCCCATTGCTTGGCGTGATCCAGTGCCCGCTCGGCGCGGCCGATGGAGGTGGCGGCGACCTGCAGGCGGGTGGCGCCCAGCCAGTCGTTGGCCACCTCGAAGCCCTTGTGGACCTCGCCGAGGATCTGGCTCTTGTGCACTCGGCAGTCGCTGAACTCGAGGATGCAGTTGTTGTAGCCGCGGTGCGAGACGTTCTTGTAGCCCGCGCGCACGGTGAAGCCCGGCGTGCCCTTGTCGATCAGGAAGGCGGTGATCAGCTT
>CAZECZ010000106.1:0-16299 GCA_964510815.1 uncultured Aestuariivirga sp. | reverse complement strand
CCGGATAATGAGCGTCATCAGCCCCATCTGCACGGTCGACAGCAGCGAGAGCAAATCGCCGAGTTGCGGCCCTCCCGTCGTCGGACCGACCATGATGACGATGCCCAACAGGGCGATCCCGCCCGATGCCAGCGTGGTGAGCGACGGACGCTCCCGGTACCACAGCCAGGCCAGTGCCGCCGTGACGAAGGGAAGCGAGGCGTAAATCGTGACCACGTTGCCTACGCTGGCATGCTGGAACGCGGCCGGAAAGGTGATGATCGTGGCGGACGAACATGCGGTTGCCATGGCGCCGGGAACGCCCAGATTCCGGATTACCTGAAAGGTTCTCGCCCCGAACCGCCAGAACACGAAGCCGCCGACGAAGACAATGGCGAAGAGATTGCGGTAAACGATGATCGACCAGATGTCGAACGGCAGCAGGCGCACGAACAGGCCTGCGGTCGCCCAGATGATGGTCGACAACAGAACGATGGCCAGGCCGATCTGGTGCCGACTGGGTTGCATTATGATGAGTCGCCGAATTGACGGATGATCTTGGTGTGAAACCTCGCATAGCCGCGCTCGGTTGTCATCACCTGGTCCTGCAGCACCGCATGCAGGGCGGGCAGTTTCCAGAATGGTACCTGCGGCCAGCTATGATGCTCGGCATGATAGGGCATGTTCCAGGCGACGAAACGGACGAGAGCCGTCGTGAAGGTGGTACGGCTGTTCTCCAGCATGTTGGCGACGAACGGGCAGCGGGTGTGTTCGGCCAGAAGATAGGCCCGGAGGAACGGCTGGCCGGTCAGCGCCGGGACCATCCAGACCCAAAACAGCAAGCTCGACCGAAACCACGACGAGAGGATCAGGAGCGCGGCATACGCCAGCAGCATCAGCCACGCCTCCAGCACCAGCCGCGGCCGGGGCCGCTCTGGCACGTAAGCGTAGTCCACCCGCCCCATGGCATTGCGGAACAGCACGGCGATATTGCCCTTCCAGACCGTGAGGCCTGACAGATAGAGCAGGTATTTGCCGAATGTATCGGGTTTGCCGCCCGCCAGTTCCGGATCATGTTCCGGGTCCTGAGTGTGCCGGTGATGGGCGAAATGGAAATAGCGAAACCACTCCGGTGGCACCATAACCAGAAAGCCGCTGACGCGGGCCACCAGCCGGTTGAGCCACTCCGATCGGAACGGCGTGTCGTGGCTCGCCTCATGCAGCGCCGTGAACTGGAACATGATGACAATGCCAAGCGGCAGCAAGAGTGCTGGCCAAAGGGGAACACCCACAGCGACACCAATGGCCAAGGCGGCGATCAGCCCCCAATGAAGGCCAAGCTGGATCAACCCGCGCAGATCACTTCGTTCCAGCAGCCGTGCGCGGGTTTCAGCGTCGATCGCGGCCACGGCGTGGCGGTGATCCTGTGCCGTCGCCGTCACGCTTCCACCATGCCGCCCTTCTGCCAATCGGCACCCTGCCCGCGCCACCAGGTGAGCTGGCGCTTGATGTAGTTGCGGGTGGCGGTAATTGCCCGGATCACGGCCTCGTCCAGGTCGATCTCGCCGTTGAGATGCGCCATGAGTTCCGGAACCCCGATCGCCTTCATCATCGGCAGGTCGGAGTCGTAGTCCATGAGAGAACGCACCTCGTCCAGCGCCCCTGCCGCGATCATCTGGTGGAACCGCAGTTCGGCGCGGGCATAGAGCTCGTCCCTCGGCACATCCATGAAGATGCGCTCGACCTGAACCCCGGCCAGCGGCGCCTGCGATTGCCCTTCCTTCTGCCAGTCCAGCAGCGAACGGCCAGTGCCGTCGACCACTTCCAGCGCCCGCGTCAGGCGTTGACGGTCGGTCGGCAGCAGCCGCTGCGCCATCGGGGCGTCACGCCGCTGAAGCTCAACGTGGAGATCACCCTTGAAGCGCCGCCAGAAGGCCCGGATGTCCTCGGGGATCTCTGGCACCGGCGCCAGGCCCTTTTCCAGGGCCCGGAAATAGAGGCCGGTGCCACCGGTTATGATTGGATAGAAGCCTCGTTCCCAGGTCGCCACGATTTCGAGATGGGCCTCTTCAAGCCATCGTGCCACCGAATATTGCGTCCTGGCACCGATATGGCCGTAGAGCCGGTGCGGGACCGTTTCCTCCTCGTCCGGCGTCGGCCGCGCCGTCAGGATGCGCAGCGGCCCATAGACCTGCAGCGCATCGGCATTGATGACGACCCCGTTCCACTTGCGCGCCAGATCCATCGCCAGTGCGGACTTGCCGCTGGCGGTGGGGCCTGCAATAAGCAGCGCGCGTTTCTGAAGAGTCTCTGCCATCATGGATTCGGTCCTTGTTCTCATAGCAGCCCCAGGCTCCCATGCAATTGGCAAGGATGTCCTGGACCTGTTGCACGAGACCGGCGCCGACACCCCGCACTGGCTGGCGGACCGCGAAGCGGCGGAGGTCCCGGCCTTCCCGCGCCTTGCCGAATTCATGGCCTCGATCCGCAAGTTTCCCATCGATGCCGCCGTGGTGTCGATCCACAACCGGCGCAAGCGCATGCTGATCGCCGACATGGACTCGACCATGATCCACCAGGAATGCATCGATGAGCTGGGCGAGGTGGCAGGCGTCGGCGAAAGGATCAAGGACATCACGGCCCGCGCGATGCGGGGCGAACTCGATTTCGACGGTGCCCTGACCTCGCGCGTGAAGCTGCTGGCGGGCCTCGACGCCGGCATCATCGACCGCATCATCCGCGACCGGATCACCTTCATGCCCGGCGGCAAGACGCTGATCGCCACAATGAAGGGACATGGAGCTTACACCGCCCTCGTCTCCGGCGGCTTCACCCAGTTCACCGCAAAGGTGGCGGCCCATCTTGGCTTCGACGAGAACCAGGCCAATCTCCTCATCGTCGAAAGCGGCAAGCTCACCGGCGACGTCGGCCGCCCCATCCTCGGCCAGCAGGCGAAGGTCGAGGCGCTGCAGCGGATCGCGGCGTCCCGCGGGCTGGACGTCAGCGACGCCATCGCCGTGGGCGACGGGGCAAACGATCTCGCCATGCTGTCGGAAGCCGGCATGGGGGTAGCGCTTCATGCCAAGCCCCACGTGCAGGAAAGCTCGCTGATCCGCATCAATCACGGTGACCTTACAGCACTACTCTATCTGCAGGGTTATAAGCGGTCGCAATTCATCGATTGATTGCTTGCGCAGGATCAAAAGACAGGCGCATCCTCCCCGCCGGAGGGACGAAGCATGACACTGAAGGTTATCGGCGCCGGCTACGGGCGCACCGGCACCATGTCCACGTTTACGGCACTGAACCAGCTGGGGCTTCGCTGCTACCACATGGTCGAGGTGATCATGAACAAGGAGAACAAGACCCACCTCGATTTCTGGCGCCGCGTCGCCAATTCCCCGCCAGGCCAGCAGCACGATTGGGACAGCGTGTTCAAAGGCTATGAAGCCGCCGTCGACAATCCCGCCTGCTGTGTGTGGAAGGAGTTGATGCAGGCCTACCCCGATGCCAAGGTCCTGCTCACGCTGCATCCGAGAGGCCCGGATGCGTGGTATGAGAGCACCATCGACACCATCTACTTCACCGAGAACCGCTGGCAGTTCAAGGTGCTGGAGCTTTTCACGCCCTTCGGCCGCAAGTTCGGCGACATGTCGCGCAAGCTGATCTGGCAGCGGAACCATCGCGGCACCATGGAGGATCGCGCCAAGGCCATCGCCGAGTACAACCGCCATATTGAAGAAGTGAAGGCCACCGTGCCGGCGGACCGGCTTCTGGTGTTCACCGTTGACCAGGGCTGGGACCCGCTATGCAGGTTCCTCGGCGTCCCCGTACCCGATACGCCGTTCCCCAATGTGAACGACCGCGCCGAGATCAAGAAGGTCATCGCCGACATGTCCAAGGGCGCCTATGTGATCCTGGCCGGACTTGGAGTTGTCGCCCTGGCCCTGCTCTACGCTCTGATCCGTCTCGCAGGATAGGCGGGCGTCAGGCGATGAAGTCGCCTCCGGTCAGCATGAATGCGCCGAACAGCTCGATCTGGAAGTCGGAACTGTGATCGCCATCGATGTCGCCTGAAATGACGGTGTTGCCGTCCGTGTTCACCACGGCGCGCAATTCGCCAGCGGTATTGTTGAAGCCGTTGCTGCCGATGAACAGGATCGTCGTTCCAGGTGGACCGAATACGCCTTGCAGATCGATGACATCGATCCCTAGTTCGAAATCCATGATGATATCGCGTTGGGCGCCTTTTGCCGTATCGCTGGCGCTGGAGAACTTGAACGTGTCGGCATCTCCACCACCATAATACACGTCGTGCCCGTCACCGCCGTTGAGAACGTCCTGTCCCTGGTCACCCCTCAATTCGTCGTTTCCAGCCTCGCCGAACAATTGATCGTCGTCACCCTGGCCACGCAGGAGATCATCGCCGCCCTGGCCGTGAAGCAGGTCATTGCCGTCGCCGCCATCGAACTGGTCGGCCAGGTTGCTGCCGTCCAGGTGGTCCGCGAAGGACGAACCGATGACGCATTCGATATCGAAGAACGTGTCGCCGCTGGCATATCCGGCCTGGTTCTGGAACGTCGCCAGATTGACGAAGACCGGCCCCGGAGCAGCGCTGTAATCCACCGTGTCGAATCCTGCGCCGCCATCGAACGCCTCGTCGCCGGGACCGCCGATCAGCAGATCGTCGCCACCCTCGCCAAAGATCTCGATGCCAACGCCGCTGCTCACCGAAATGGTGTCGTTGCCATCGCCGCCATGGATGTTCGAGCCATTGGCGCCGAAGATCCGGTCATCCTGGCGTGTGCCGATGACATTGATGAAGCCCGACATGTGGATCGTTTCGCCATGGCGAATGTCGGTCACGGTCTGGTCCGGACCCAGAATCTGGATTTCAAGCCCCTTCTGGTTCACCCCGGACAGATCGAGCGTATCGATCCCTGCGCCGCCGACATACTGGTCATGGTCGGCGCCGACTTTCGAGACCACATGCAGCGTGTCATCACCATCGCCGCAGCGGATGACCTGGCTGCCCGCCGCATCGGTGATGTCGTCATTGCCCGCAGACGCATCAAAATAGATGTCAGGGATCGGATCGACGGTCATCACATCGTCGCCAGCGGTGCCAAGCTGGTAGGAAATGCCATCGACATCGAAGACCCCGCCATAACCGTCACGCGGATCGTGGATGTCCATCTCGACCGACTGGAAGATCTGGTTGCCGGACGTCGTGCTGATCTGGTTGACCATCGCCACCCGGCCATCCGCCAGTTGAATCATGGCAGTCTCGGGATGATTGACGTCGACATTGTCATGAACCGGTTGTTGGTCACCGATAAGATTGCCATTGGCATCCATGCGCCGTTCGACCACCGCATAGCTTGGTCCGCCTGAGGCATCGTCGCACCACGACATCATGAATCCACCATCGGCGAGCGCCACGGTCCCGGGCGAGAATTGCGAGCCGGGCGCGCCGGCGGCGGGATCACGCGCCGCACCGGAACGCACCGAGCCATCGGCATTGAAGACCCGGTATTGGACAGCACGATCACCGGTCGACACGTCGGTCACGGTCCACGTCAGCACGAAGCCGCCATCTGCCAGGCGGTTGAGGTCGAGATCGCTGAATTCTCCGTGACCGGCAGCGGTATGGGTGTAGATCGCGTTGCCAGCCCCGTCATGCAGCCTGAACCTGATCCTGTCGTCGCCGGCATAGCTTTCGGTCCAGGCCGTCACAAAAACGCCGCCGGAACCATCGAGCACCGCCGTCTCGACATCCAGCGACTGAATGCCGCTCGCTGCACCGAGCTTGTACACCAGCTTGGGATTGGAGATGGCGCCGGTATCGACATTGAATTTCTTGATGAAGACGGAGTGGGTTCCCCCGGGCCTGTCTACCGCATAGCTGAACACCACCCGGTTGTCGTCGATCGACTGGAAATCGGAAATCGATTCCGCGTGGCCGCGCATGGCCGAGTCGTCCAGCAAGGTGCCATCGCTGCGCCCGTTGAAGGCCCTGACGCTGGGCACGAAGGAGAAATCGGAGAACTTGAGATCCACCCCGCCGGCACCGTCATCGCTCTGAAAGGTGAACAGCACATTGTCCTGCGGCAGGGCCGTGACAGCCGGTTCAGACTCGATCGGCAAATTGAAGCCGTCGAACAGGTTGCCGAATGGCGAATTGCCGACCGGATCGATGAACTGGATTGTCGGCGACGTCGCCGGATTGTCGTCGTATGAACACAGAAGCATGTACCCGCTTGTGAGCTGGGTGAGCGACATGCCGCTGAACTGGGCGCCGTTGCCGATCGTCCTGTCGTCGAGCCAGATACCGGGAGTTGTGGTCATGGCGCGTGCCCTCCCTGTCGATGCCGTTTCGGAAGCGGTTGTTACTTCTAGGGTGCAATCTTCGCGATCGTCAACTGAACGCGGGATGAACGTGCAGATTGTCGCTCCGGCTTGATTCTGCCCGCCGCTTGCGCAAGTGTTGGCCCCTCATCAGGGAGGGTTGCCCATGGCCAAGGAAGCAAGACGAGCCGGACGCAAAGCCGCCGCCAAGACAGGTGCCGCCAGAAAGGCCGCGCGCAAGGCTGCCGTGGCGGACTCGAAGAAGATCCTGCTGGGCGAGGCCCGCATCCCCAAGGCCTGGTACAACATCGCTGCAGACCTGCCCGTGGCGCTTCCGCCGGTCTTACATCCGGGAACGCTGAAGCCCGTCGGCCCTGATGATCTGAGCCCCCTCTTCCCCATGGCCCTCATCATGCAGGAAGTGAGCCAGGAGCGCGAAGTCGAGATCCCCGAGCCCGTACGCGACATCTACCGCATGTGGCGGCCAACACCGCTCTACCGCGCCACCGCCCTCGAAAAGGCGCTGGGGACCACCGCCAAGATCTTCTACAAATACGAGGGCGTGTCGCCCGCCGGTTCGCACAAGCCCAACACCGCCGTGGCGCAGGCCTTCTACAACAAGGAAGAAGGCGTCACCAAGCTCGTCACCGAAACCGGTGCCGGGCAATGGGGCTCGTCGCTCGCCATGGCCGGCGCTTTCTTCGGCCTCGACGTCAAGGTCTACATGGTGAAAGTCTCCTACAATCAGAAGCCCTACCGCCGCGCCCTGATGGAGACCTATGGCGCCACCTGCGTCGCCAGCCCCTCGGACGAAACCAATGCCGGCCGCCAGATTCTCGCCGCCGATCCCAATTCCAACGGCTCCCTCGGCATCGCCATCTCCGAGGCCGTGGAGATCGCGGCCACCCATGGCGACACCAAATATGCCCTCGGCAGCGTCCTCAATCACGTGCTCTTGCACCAGACGGTGATCGGCATCGAGGCGATCGAACAGATGGAGCGCGCCGATGCCTACCCGGACATCATCGTCGGCTGCACCGGCGGCGGATCGAATTTCGCCGGCCTCACCTTCCCCTTCATCGGCGAACAGATGCGCGGCGGCCGCAAGGTCCGCATCGTCGCGGCAGAGCCTGCGGCCTGCCCGTCGCTGACGCGTGGAAAATATGCCTATGACTTCGGCGATACCTCGCACATGACGCCGCTGGTGAAGATGCACACGCTGGGCTCCACCTTCATGCCACCCGGCTTCCACGCCGGCGGCCTGCGCTATCACGGCATGGCGCCGCTGGTCTCCCACCTCAAGGAACTGGGCATCATCGAGGCCGAGGCCTACACGCAGAATTCCTGCTTCGAGGCCGGCGTGCTGTTCGCCCGCACCGAGGGCATTGTCCCCGCGCCCGAGGCGACCCATGCGGTGCGGGGCGCCATCAACCAGGCGCTCAAGGCCAAGGAGGACGGTACCTCGCCCACCATCCTGTTCGGCCTTTGCGGCCACGGCCATTTCGACATGCAGGCCTATATGGACTACATGTCGGGCAAACTCGAAGACAAGATGTACGAGCAGTCAGCCCTCGATCAGGCCCTGGCGGGCCTGCCGCAGATCGCGGCGGAGTGACAAAGTGTCGATGGCAGGGCGCTGTGGGCGAGTGCGTAATGCGCCAAGACGGAATCGTCCTGGTGAAGCAATGACGCATCAACCTATTGATCAGCGAGCAACTTATCTGACTTGTGATGGCTCCATCAAAAGTCAGGTTGTTCTAAGGCAGCAGCCGGTCCAACCGGTCGCCTTCCAGCACCACGCCGTTCTCGGATACCACCCGCCAGCCATCGGTCGTGCGCTCGAGGTCGAGCGTCACGCGCGCCCGGCCCTGCCGTGATGCTGCAGCCACATCTGCGGGCCACAGCCGGTAGTCGACATCGAAGGAGACGGCCAGGTTCGACGGGTCACGCTGTGTCGCGGTCAGCGATCCCGCCAGCATGCGGGTCTCCACCTTGCGAAACCCACTGAGCCAGTGCGCCCTCGCCTGCACCAGTTCCTCGCGGGTGAAGGGAGAGCCGAACGACGTCACATCGGCCGCGAAGATCTGCTTCGCCAGTCCTTCGACGTCGCCCGTATCGGGCTTCAAATAGAGGTTCCGAATGAAATCCTCGATTTCCTCCGGCAGACCCGCGGCCGGTGGTGGTCCCGCTTCCAGCAGGTCGGACGGCGCCCGGCGGAGTGGCAGCGCCGGCGGCAACGCGGCGGCCGGCACCAGGCTGAACCCGTCGAGCAGATCGTCTTCCCACTGCGGGCGCTGGAACTCGCTGGTCGCTGCCAAGACATCACGCCGCACCCGCCGCATCATCTCGGCAATGTCGATTCCCGGCGTATCCATGTGCCGCAGCAGCGCCTCCGCAAAGGGCGAATTGCGCGCTGTACCATCCAGCGCCATGAATCCGGGCTTGGTCGAATAGGCAACGAAAGTGCCGGCCGCGGCAGGAACCTCAGACAAGCCCTCATAGGCCTGCACGCCCCGTCCGTTGGCCGAGAGTCCCCGCGCAAATGGATTGTTGCGGCAGGCGTCGAAAATCACGATGCCTGCAGCCGGTCCATTGGACAACATGTCGACGAGGTCCGCCGCCGATATCGTCTCCAGCCGCGCGGTCACGGCATCCGCCAGCTTCGCGTCCCGCGGCAGGATGAAGCTCTCACCATTGATGGCAATGCCATGGCCGGCGAAATAGAGCACCCCCGCCTCCGACGAGCGCAGTTTCTCGGCGAAGGCACTGATCCGCAGTTCCAGCGGATGCTTCGCAAGGTCGTATCCTTCCATGACCTCGAAGCCCATGGCGCGGAACTTGGCCGCGACATCTGCCGCATCGTTGTTGGGATTGGCGAGTGCCGGCGCATGGTCGTAGTGCGAGATGCCGATGACCAGCGCGACGCGGCGCGCTGCTGCCTCACCGCTTACCGCAGCAAGGAACAGGCAGGCCGCAACAAGACGCGTGAACATCCCCATGGCGGCGACATAATCACCGGAACGCGGAAGTTGCAAATCGCGGCGGAGGGTGCGGTTACTTCGGCAGTTTCAGCGCGATGAAGCGCATCTCCGCCTGCTTGCCGCCCTTGGCGACCAGCAGCAGGATGGAGGTCTTGCCCGCCGCCTTGGCCTCGTCGATACGGGCCGAGATATCGGCAGCACCCAGCACTTCCTTTTCGCCCGCCTCGGTGACCACGTCACCCGGTTCGAGCCGCTTCTCCGACGCCGCTCCATCGGCGGCAACTTCCGTCACCACAGCGCCCTTGAGATCGGCGTCGATCGCATATTTGGTGCGGAGCTCGTCGGTCATGGAGGTGATCGTCATGCCCAGCACCGTGACGACGGCCGGCGCCGGTTCAGGTGCACCCGGCGCGTTGCTGGCGAGCTTCTCGCCATCCTCGAGGCGGCCCACCTTGGCGGTAACCATGACCTCCTGGCCCTTCCGCAGCACCTTGACCGGCACATCCTTGCCGATCTCGGTTTCAGCCACGATCTTCGGCAGGTCGCGCATCTGGCTGACCGGCCGTCCGTTGAACTCGATGATGACGTCGCCGGACTGGATGCCCGCCGCCTCGGCCGGGCCCGTCGGCGTCACGTCGGCCACCAACGCACCTCTGGCATTGCCGAGATTGATCGAGTCCGCGATGTCCGGTGTCACCTGCTGGATCTTCACGCCCAGCCAGCCGCGCCGCGTCTCGCCATAGTTGATGAGCTGGTCGACCACATATTTCGCCGTATTCGAGGGCACCGAAAAGCCGATGCCCACGGAGCCGCCCGATGGCGAGAAGATCGCCGTGTTGATGCCGACCACGTCGCCCATGAGATTGAACAGCGGGCCGCCGGAGTTGCCCTTGTTGATGGCAGCATCCGTCTGGATGTAGTCGTCATAGGGCCCGGCATTGATGTCGCGGTTGCGCGCCGAGACGATGCCGAGCGACACCGATCCGCCCAACCCGAACGGGTTGCCGATCGCCATCACCCATTCGCCGATGCGCAGCCGGTCGCTGTCGCCGAAGGACACCGTGGGAAGCTGCCGGTCAGTCTTGACCTTCAGCACAGCCAGATCGGTCTTGGGGTCGCGGCCCACCAACTCGGCCTTCAGAATCGTGTCGTCCTGCAGATGCACTTCGATCGACTCGGCACCTTCCACCACATGGTTGTTGGTGACGATGAGCCCCTTGGCGTCGACGATGAAGCCTGAGCCCATGGACGTCATGGTCCGCGGCTGACCTTCCTTCTGCTGGTTCTTGAAGAACTCGTCGAAGAAGTCCTTGAACGGAGAGTTGTCGCCGTCGCCGGGCATCTTCAGCGTCGGGCCTGTACTCGGGCCCTTGGTTTCGATGGTGATCTCCACCACGGCGGGCAACAGCCGGTCGGCCAGATCGGCGACGGACGGCAATTCCTGGGCCTGCGCGAAGGCGGGAGTCACCATCCCCGGTGCCGCCACCACTCCGAGCGCCATCAGGCTGAGCGCCGTCGCTGCTGCCACCTTGCGGATGCTGAAAGAGCGTGTCGTCATGCTGGCCATCTCCATGCCGTAACCAACCCCTTAACCCAAGCTGCGGGCCGCCCAGACGACCACCACGCCGATCGTCATCGCGACGAGACCGACATAGCGCAACTGATCGTCCGAAGTTCGGAGCAGCATCAATAACATCTGCTTCAACTGCCCCGGAACCAAGGCATAAAGAAGGCCCTCGATCACCAGAACGAAACCGAGGGCCATCACGAATTCCGTGATCATTGCTGGGGCGTTGGCGCCGTCTCGGGCCGGGCTCCGAAATACTTGAAGAAGTCGGAGTCGGGCTTCAGCACCAGGGTCGTGCCCTTCCCCGAGAGGCTCTTGGTATAGGCCTGCATCGACCGGTAGAAGGCGAAGAACTCAGGGTCCTCCTGGAACGCGTCGGCAAAGATGCGGTTGCGTTCGCCGTCGCCTTCGCCGCGGATGATCTCGGACTGCCGGCGCGCGTCGGCGAGCTTCTCGGTCACCTGGCGGTCGGTCTCGGCGTTCATCCGGGTCTTGGTCGCTTCGCCCTTGGAGCGGAGATCGGCGGCTTCCGCCTTACGTTCCGAGTTCATGCGGTTGTAGGTGTCGTCGAGCACGTCCGGCATCAGGTCGGTCCGGCGGATGCGGACGTCGACGATGTCGATGCCGAGGCTCGCCGCCTCGCCGCGAAGTTGGTCGCGGATTTCCTTCATCATCACGTCGCGGTCCTTGGACAGCGCCGAATCGAAGGTGCGGCGGCCGTAGGTCTGGCGCAGTGCCGCGTCGAGACGGGTCTCGATGCGGGTCTTCGCCAACCGGAGGTCGGCGCCGACCGTCTGGCGGAACCGTTCGGAATCGGAGATGCGCGCCAGGGTAAATGCGTCGACCAGATAGCGCCGGCCATCGACCACCTGCACGCGCTTGTCGAACGACTCCCACAGCATGATGCGGTCTTCGATGGGAACCACCTCCTCGGCGATCGGCAGTTTGAAATAGAGCCCGGGCTTGTCGACCATGCGCTGGATTTCACCGAAGCGCACGACGAGGGCCCGGTGGCGCTCGTCGACGATGAAATAGCTCATGTAGGCGAGTCCAAGGACGGCGATGAGGACGATGGCCCCGATGGTCTTGAACGGAGACATCACGGATTTCCTCCCGTACCGTTGCCGGCTTGATTCTGGATCGCGGGCAGCGGCAGATAGGGCACGACGCCCTGTCCGCCATCCTGCTCGATGATCACCTTGTTCGAGTCAGACATGATCTGTTCCATGGTCTCCAGGAAGATGCGCTCGCGGGTCACGCCCTTGGCATTCTTGTACTGGTTATAGATCGACAGGAAGCGCGCCGATTCACCCTTGGCGTCGGCCACCACGCGGGCCTTGTAGCCTTCGGCGTCCTGGATGAGCTTGGCCGTTTCGCCTTCCACCTGGCGGAGCTGGCGGTTGCGGTACTGGTCGGCCTCGTTGACGCTCTGCGCCTGGTTCTGCTCGGCCCGCTGCACCTCTTCGAATGCGGCCAGCACGGGCTTGGGCGGATCGGCCTTCTGCAGGTTGACCGAGGTGATGGCAATGCCCGCATTGTAGGAATCGAGTGTGCGCTGGATGATGTCGCGGACCTCGTCCTGGGCCTTCTGGCGGCCCGTGGTGCGGATGATCTCGGCCGCTGTCCGCCCGACGATCTCGCGCATGGCGCTTTCGGCCACGTCGCGTACGATCGCTTCCTGCGGCGTCTGGATTTCAAACAGGTAGTTCTTCGGATCCGAAATGCGCCACAGCGCCGTGAACTCGATGTCGACGATGTTCTGGTCGCCGGCCAGCATCAGGCCCTCATCGTCGTTGCCGCCGAAGTTGATCTGGTTTTCGGCCTCGACCCTGGGCGTTTCCATGGTTTCGACCGGCCACAGGGCGAAATGCAGGCCGGGAGCCACCGTGCGGTCATAGGCGCCGAATCGCAGCACTACGCCGCGCTCGTCTGGTTGCACCTGGTAGATGCTGTTGTAGACGACGAACGCCACGACGAGGATGACCGGAACGATCCAGCCGAAACGCCCGCCGCCCGACGGCAGCACCTGCTTCAGCTTGTCCTGGCCCTTGCGGATGAGATCGTCGAGGTCCGGCGGGGTGGGACCGCGCCCGCCGCCCTGGTTCGGACGGCGGGGTCCCTGGCCCCACGGCCCTTGTCCCCAGGGTCCACCCTGATTTCCGCCACCACCATCGCTGTTCCACGGCATATATTGTCACCTTTTGCTGTCGTGGGTTGAAGAGTTGTTGCGATATAGGAAGCCCGGTCCGCAATGTCCACGAGATTAGAAGGGCTTGGGCGGCGAAATCCGGTCCAGTACGCGCAAGGTAAACGGCGCCGCGTCCTTCGGCCCGGCTGGGTAAACTTCCCGCGAAACCTCATGCCAATCGGCCTCGTCGACGGCCGGCAAATGGGTATCGCCATCCACCTCCAGGTCCACCTCGGTCAGATAAAGCCGGTGCGCAAGTGGCCAGAACAAGGCAAAGATCTCGCCACCGCCGATCACCGAGACTTCCGGTTCCTGGGCACAGAGCGCCAGCGATTCGCCGATACTTTGAACGACGTCGGCCCCCTCCGCCACATAGCCGGGCTGGCGGGTGATGACAATGTTGCGGCGGCCCGGTAGTGGCCGGCGCGGCAGGCTTTCCCAGGTCTTGCGGCCCATGATCACCGGCTTGCCCATGGTGATTTCCTTGAAGCGCTTGAGATCCGACGAGATGTGCCACGGCAACCCGCCGTCGCGGCCAATGACACCGTTCTTCGAAACAGCCACGACAAAGGAGATAAGGGTCATTGGGCGAACCTCGACAACGCCTCGCCTTGAAGCCGGCAGAGGCACATGCCGTCTTCGATCTCGGCGCCCGCCGCCTCATAAAGCGACCTGGCCCCATCGTTCCAGTCCATCATCATCCAGGCTACGACGGGATAGCCCTTCTCCACGGCCAGTCCCGCACACGCCTTGAGCAGCGCCCGGCCCACGCCCCGGCGCTGAAATCGCGGCAAGACCGAGAGATCTTCGAGATACATGACTTCGCGACCCCGAAAGGTGGTGAAGCTCCGGTGCCAGAAGGCCGAGCCCGCCGCTTCCCCGGCATGTTCCGCAATCAGTGCGCCGACGATGGCGCCGGGCTGGAACAGGGCCGTCTCGAAATCCTCCGGACGGGCAGAAAAATCGGACTCGTGGCCGTGCGAGCGCGCCAGTTCGAGCGCCATGGCATGGATCACGGCCCCATCTCCGGGACGTGCGGCGCGAACGGCAATGGTCATGTACCCGGCCCCCCGGCACCGAGCAGCGCCATCGACACAATCCCGTTCCACGCCGCGTGGCAGGCAATGGTGACGAAGAGGCTGCCAAACCTGTAGAGCAGCCAGCCGAGCACCAGCCCGAGCACGAAGATCAGCGCCACCTGCATGAAGTTGCCCGTGTAGTGAAGCGCTGCCCAGGCAGCGGAGGTCAGGATGGTGGCGCCGGAAAAGCCGGCCCGCGTCTGCGACAGGGCCGTATAGATTTGTCCACGAAACAGCAGTTCTTCCGCAACCGGTGCCCCGAAGATCAGCGCCGGGACCACCAGCGCCACGACATGTGACTGGCCTGCGATGCCGGACACCGTCTGCTCGACCAGACCTCCCCCCGGCGGCTCCACACCGAACGCGCCGATGATGGCGAGCAGAATGGCGAACAGCACCAGGATGCCGGTCAGGAACCCGGCAATGAGAGCAATCCAGCCGAACATCGTGAACCGCGGCCAACGAAGATTGAGGACTTCCCGCGGATCTCCGCCCTGAAGTTGTGCCGCCTTCCAGGACACCGGGATCATCACGATGGCCATCGGCACCAGGCTCACGATGGCGCTCAGCGCCAGCGTCTCGGTATCTCCCGCCTCAGCGCGGAACACCGCGACCTGGATGATCACGGTCAGGATCGACTGCACCACGATGTAGCCGATGCCAAGCCCGGCAAATACCAGCAGCGACATGCCGAAACTGGCGGGGCTCCATCCCCTGAAGCCTTGACGGAAGAAGCCTCCGGTAAAATCCTCGCCCAGCATGGCTGACATCACACCGCCACGGGTGCAGGAATGTGGGAAAGGGACTGGTAGCCCGCGATCTCGAAGTCCTCGTAGCGGAAATCGTCGATCGAGGTCACGTCCCGTTTGAGGATCAGCCGCGGCAGCGGCAGAGGCTCTCGCTGCAACTGTTCCTCCACCTGTTCCAGATGATTGAGATAAAGATGCGCGTCGCCCAGCGTATGAATGAACTCACCCGCCTTGAGCCCGGTGACATGGGCCACCATGTGGGTCAAAAGCGCATAGGACGCGATGTTGAACGGCACGCCGAGGAAGATATCGGCCGAACGCTGGTAGAGCTGGCAAGACAGCTTTCCCCCCGCCACGTAGAACTGGAACAGGCAATGGCATGGCGGCAGCGCCATCTGGTCGACATCGGCCGGATTCCATGCCGTCACGATCAGGCGGCGGGAATCGGGACTCTTCCTGATGCGGTCGATGACATCGGCCAACTGGTCGATGGTGGACCCGTCGCGCGCCGGCCAGGAGCGCCACTGGGCGCCGTAGACGGGCCCCAGTTCGCCGTTGGCGTCGGCCCACTCATTCCAGATCGAGACCTTGTTGTCGTTCAGGTACTTGATGTTGGTCTCACCGCGGATGAACCACAGGAGTTCGTGGATGATCGACCGGAGATGCAGCTTCTTGGTGGTGACCAATGGAAAGCCGGCCTGCAGATCGAAGCGCATCTGGTGTCCGAACACCGACACGGTGCCGGTGCCGGTGCGGTCATCCTTCCGGTGGCCGTGGTCGCGGACATGCCGCATCAGGTCGAGGTACTGCTTCATGGCGCGGACGTTAGACGATTCCACGCCAAAGCCAAACGCCGGCGGTGACCCGCGCCTGGCCCCGTTGTGGATAGCGGGCGCTAGGCCAGCTTGCCCATCGTGCCGGTGTACTCCGCCACCAGATAGTAGACCGTGACGCGGTGCTTGGTGCGGTCGGCCTTCATCTTCTCGCCCACGGCCATGACCGCCGCCGTCGCGACGTCCGGCTCCAGGCCCAGCTTCTTCTTGCAGAACCCGTCGACCACCCGTTTGACTTCCTTGGGGTCGGAAACCGAGACATAGCGGGAATCCTTGCCACGCAAGGCAATGCCGCAATAATTGACGATCTTCTTGACCGCGGTCTCGTTCACGTCCGAAGTGTAATTCTTGATGTCGGCAACATAGTCTTCCATCTGAACTGTCCTCCTGGTTCGGGAATTGGCCCCAGCGTCAGTCTAGCAGTCATCTTGTCCCTGCAGTGTGAAATCTACGTCAGGCTGCAGCGTGGAAATCCTTTCAATTCCCGCCCATTGATCCTATATTTGCGGGTGCCGGGCGTCAAAACCCGGCTATGGCGATAAACGGCTGCCGTAATAAACCCATCGGACCCGGGG
>CAZECZ010000105.1:0-16299 GCA_964510815.1 uncultured Aestuariivirga sp. | reverse complement strand
TTCCAGCAGCTGATGATACTCGTTGTACGACATCACCGAAATACAATCCGCCTGCTTCTGAAGGAAGGGATCGACGTTGAATGCCTGCTTCATCAGTGTCACGCCGTCTGCACCGCCCGAGCTGGGCAAATTCAGCTGGCTGAGCCACGAAAACAGCGGATACTCGTTTCCGCCAAACCAGACGCCCAAGGTCTTGCCCTTGAAGTCCTCGGGCTTCGATATGCCGGTCTCCTTGCGGCATGCCAGCATCAGGCCGGAACGCTTGAACGGCTGGGCGATGTTGACGACGGGCGACCCCTTCTCGCGTGTCGCCAATGCCGAGGGCATCCAGTCGACGACCACGTCGGCACCGCCGCCGGCCAGCACCTGCTGCGGGTTGATGTCGGGGCCACCCGGGTTGATGGTGACATCGAGGCCCATGTCCTTGTAGTAGCCCTTGGCCTGCGCCACGTAGTAGCCGGCGAACTGCGCCTGCGTCACCCACTTGAGCTGCAGCGTCACCGCCTCGGCATGGGCGGCGATCGACGAGACCATCATCGCGCCCGCCGCCACCGCGGCCATCAGATATTTCTTCATCTTCCCTGTTCTCCTCTTCTCATTATGCCGCCTACTTCCGGTAGGACGGATGCCAGAAGGTCACCTTGCGTTCGATAAACGTCAGGAGACCGTAAAATGCGCTTCCCGCCAGGGCGGCCACGGCGATCTCGGCCCACACCATGTCGAGGCCCTGGCGGCCCACTTCGGTGGACATGCGAAAGCCCATCCCTACGATAGGCGTTCCGAAGAATTCCGCAACGATGGCGCCGATCAGCGCCAGCGTCGAATTGATCTTGAGGGCATTGAAGATGAAAGGCATGGCGGCGGGAAGCCGCAGCTTGACGAGCGTGGTGAACCACGAGGCCCCGTAGCTCTGCATCAGGTCGCGCTCCATGGCGGATGAAGCCGCAAGCCCCGCCAGCGCGTTCACCAGCATGGGGAAGAAGGTCATTACCACCACCATCGCCGCCTTCGACGGCCAGTCGAAGCCGAACCACATGACCATGATGGGCGCGACGCCGACGATGGGAAGTGCTGCCACCAGATTGCCGAGCGGCAGGAGCCCCCGGCGCAGGAAATCCACCCGGTCGCAGAGAAGTGCCGTGAGAAAGCCCGCCACGCTGCCCATGATCCAGCCGGGAATGACGGCGCGGATGAAGGTCTGGACGAAATCGGCCCAGATGATGGGCACCGACGAGACGAGCTTCGCCCAGATCTGGCTGGGTGCCGGCAGAAGCACCAGGGGAATGGCGGAGCCCGCCACATAGGCCTCCCATCCCGTAATGATGGCGACGCCGAAGATCGCCGGCACCACGAGGCTCGAGAGCCGCGCCGGGGCGCCAGTGGCCGAGAGGCCCGCATCGGCCACCCACCCGAGCGCCCAGGCAATCGCCCAGCCCGCCATCATGAACAGCAGCGACAACAGCCAGTAGCCGCCCTTCAGCGGTGTGACATGGCCGAAAGCCCAATAGATCACTGCCGCGGCGGCGAACAGGACCACCGACACCGCCATTGACGTGGCCAAACGCGTTGCCGGGGGGGCCGTCATGCCGCCACCCCCATGCGCCGCGCGTTGATCCGCTCCAGCACGTCCAGCAGCCAGACCAGACCCGCCGCCGCGAAGGCCGCGATGAACAGTGCCGCCCAGATCTGCAGCGTCTGACCGTAGTAGGAGCCCTGCAGCAGCCGGGCGCCAATCCCCGCCGTGGCCCCCGTCGGCAGTTCGGCCACGATGGCACCGGTGAGCGCGATGGCGACCGACACCTTGAGCGAGGCGAACAGGAACGGCACGGCGGATGGAAAGCGGAGCTTCCACAGCACTTGCGCCGGATTCGCCGAATAGGTCCGCATCAGGTCGAGTTGCAGCCGGTCCGGCGAGGTGAGGCCCTTCACCATCCCGATCGCGACGGGAAAGAAGCACAGATAAGCCGAGATGATCGACTTGGTGACGACGTCCGGCAGGCCGGTCTTGCCAAGCACCACGATGATCATCGGCGCGATGGCGAGGATCGGGATCGTCTGCGAGGCGATGATCCACGGCATGAGACTTTTTTCCAGCGAGCGCACATGGACGATGCCGACGGCAAGCGCGATGCCGAGCACCGTGCCTTCGATGAAGCCAAGCAGCGTGGACGACAAAGTCACCCACAGATGATAGACGAGCGACTTGATCTTCCACGGCGCGATGGCGAACACCGAGTTCCAGAATTCGATGGCCACCTGGTGCGGTGCCGGGATCACCGGCCGCTTCTCGTTCCAGGAAAAGGCGAGCGTGTTCCACAACCCGCCGCCAGCTGCCTCGATCTTCTTCGCGGTGATGACGGCGTTCATCGGGATCGCCGCCAGATACCAGATGACGAGGATGACGAGGCAGACGGCGGCGACGGGGATGACGCTGCCCTTCGGGCGCGCCACTGGACGCACGGCTATGGCCGCCGCGTTGCTCACTTAATCCTCATAGGAATGGCCCGCCTTGAGGCCTTCGCGGACCCGGTGCGCCACGGCCAGAAATTCCGGTGTTTCGCGGATGTCGAGCGAGCGCTGGCGCGGAAATTTGGTTTCGATCACGTCGATGATCCGGCCGGGGCGCGGGCTCATCACCACAATCTTGGAGGACAGGAACACGGCTTCCGGAATCGAATGGGTGACGAACACCACGGTCTTCTTCGTCCGCTCCCACAATTCCAGCAGCTGCTGGTTGAGCTTGTCGCGCACGATCTCGTCCAGCGCGCCGAAGGGCTCGTCCATCAGCAGCAGCCTGGGATCGAAGGCCAGCGCACGCGCAATGGAGACGCGCTGCTGCATGCCGCCGGAAAGCTGCCAGGGAAATTTCTTCTCGAAGCCCGTGAGGTGGACAAGCTCCAGGTTACGGCGAATGCGCTCGGCAGGATTGTCGAGCCCCATGATTTCCAGCGGCAGGCCGACGTTCTTTTCCACCGTCCGCCACGGATAGAGCGCCGGCGCCTGGAAGACATAGCCATAGGCACGCTTGAGGCGGGCCTCCTGCGGGTTCATGCCGTTGACCGTGATGGTGCCGGATGTCGCCTGCTCGAGATCGGCAATGACCCGCAGCAGCGTGGTCTTGCCGCAGCCGGAAGGACCGATGAAGGAAACAAAATCACCATCCTCGACGGTCAGATCGACCTTCGAGAGAGCATAGACCGGCCCATCTGCCGTCTGGAACGTAAGGCTCAGCTCGCGTGCCTCGATGACCGGCGCCGCCAACATACCCTCCCTGAGATTCTTGTTATGTCACCAACGCTATCTGGTCTTGACCATTTGATCAAGAATTATGAGACTGCTGCCCATGACAGCGGAAAAGCCGGCAGCACCACGCAAGACGCGCATTCAGACCCAGAACGAGGAAATCATCCTCGCGGCGGCGCTCGAGGTGTTTTCAGCCTATGGGTTTCGCGGTTCCACCGTCGATCAGATCGCCAGGACCTGCGGCTTGTCGAAGCCCAACCTGCTCTATTATTTCCGCCGCAAGGAAGACATCTACGTGGCGGTTCTCGAACACACGCTGCAGGACTGGCTGGAACCCTTGCGCGCCGTCGATGCGGACGGCGATCCGATCAAGGAGATCAGCCGCTACATTCGCGCCAAGATGGACATGTCGCGCGAAAATCCCGAGGCATCGCGCCTGTTCGCCAATGAAATCCTCCATGGTGCGCCGGCGATCGGCCAATTTCTGAAGGGGCCGCTGAAGGATCTGGTGGACGAAAAGGCCGGGGTGATCCAGGGCTGGATCGACGCCGGCCGCCTTAATGCCATCGACCCCTACCACCTGATTTTCGCCATCTGGGCAACCACCCAGCATTACGCCGACTTCGAAGTCCAGGTCGGTGCCATTCTTGGCAACAGGGCACACGCGATGAAAGATGCGGAAGCTGCACTGCTGGCGCTCTTCATCGACGGCATGCGCCCCAAACACCCCGCAACTTGACCTTCCGGTCAACGGTTGGCATAGTGGAGGTTGAGAGAGGGCGGCTCGCAGACGCGTGGAGATACGCCTATGGCAACGCTGAATGTGCCTCTCACAACCGATTTTTCGGCCGACCTGCTCAGCAACATTACCCGCATCAAGTTCATCAATTTCGCGGCCGCAACAGCCACCTTCGACGCGTCGCAATTCGACAATCTGGCGGTCCTCGACGATGTCCTTCTGGTGGGTTCGGTCGGTGAGAACCTGGTCGAGGTCAACGGTGGCAGCGTCGATGCAAGCGACTGGCGTTTCTCCGGCTGGGAACAGGATTACGATTCCATCACCCTGAACGGCAGCAGCCTGGCTGACACCATCACCGGCTCTCGCCGGGCCGATACCATCACTGGCCGCAACGGTGGCGATGTGCTCTCCGGCATGAACGGCGGCGATGTGATCAAGGGCGGCAGAGGCTCGGATATCATCTCCGGCGGCCGCGGCGCCGACATGCTGTTGGGCGGCAAGCAGGCCGATACGTTCCACTATGCGGACCAGACCGAAATCGCCGCAGGCGAATCGATTGACGGCGGTGACGGGACCGATGCCATCGCCCTCGATGGTGCCGGCATCGAGTATGATTTTCAGGCTGTTTCGATCGCCAATACGGAAGAACTCCAATTCACCGATGGCGGCACGGCAACGTTCGACGGCGCACAGATCGGCGGGGGTACGGACCTCTTGACCGTCAGGGGCAGTGCGGCCCGTGACGACCTCGTCATCGAGGGAAACAACGTCGATCTTTCGACTGTCGTGTTTGCCGATTGGGATGTGGATCCGGCCTCTCCGGACGAGATCGTCATCAAGGGCACCGCCGCGATGGATGTCCTGACGGGGTCGTCCAGCAGTGACACGGTGTGGTCCACATACGGCGGCGACACGGTGAACACCGGCGACGGAGAAGATATCATCCTGATGGGCCCCGGGGCCGGCTACATCAGCGCCGGAGGAGATGATGACTTCATCAGCGCAGGCCACGCCCTCGATGTGGAGGCCGGCGATGTGATCGACGGCGGCAGCGGGGAAGACTGCCTCAATATCCTGCAGGCCTATACCGACGAAGACTATGACTTCACGGGCACCACGCTGCTAGGCTTGGAGCAGCTGACGTTTGCGGACAACGGACTGTATGACAGCGAGGTGATCGCGCGCTTTACCGATACGCAGATCGCCTACCGCGCCATCACCAAGGTCGACATCTTGTCCGATCACACCACACTGATGGTCAGCGGCCAGTTCGTCGACCTCACCTATGTGGACTTCACGGCCAACGGCAACAGCCAGGACGCCAAGATAGTTCTGACCGGAACCGGAGGAACCGATGTGCTGTTCGGCAGCACGCTGGCCGATACGATCATCGGCGGAGCAGAACTGGATGCGATGGCCGGCTTCCAGGGCCGGGATACCTTCGTCATCGGCAGCGGCACTGACGTCGCAGCCGGAGAATATATTGATGGCGGCAACCAGCGGGACACGCTGGAGCTTCAGGATTCGTTCCTTGGCGACTTTGACTTCAGGTCCGCGACGTTGGCCTCGATCGAGGTGCTGACGATAGCGGGCAGGTCCAGCAATGTCCGGTTCCTCGCAGATCAGTTTGCCCAGTTTGAGGAAATCAACGGTCTCGAAACCGGCCAGGACATCCTTATTTACGATGCCACCAATCTGGATCTCGGTACACTTTCGTTTTCGGCATGGGACAGCGCAGGAAGTAAACTGTTTATCTATGGAACGACTGGCGACGATGACCTCACCGGCTCCATGCAAATCGATTTCATTTTTGGCGGCGACGGCGCCGATGTGATCGACGGAGGGGACGGTGATGACTGGATCACCGGCGGCTATGGCCGGGATGAACTGACGGGCGGCGCCGGCAATGACAGATTCCTCTACGATACCCTCGATGAAACGCCAACCGGTACCGAGCGGGACCGCATCGAAGACTTCACCCAGGGCGATGACGTGATCGATCTGACATCGATCCAGTCTGCCTATAACTTTTCATTTCTGGGCGATGCCGGCTTCTCGGCCAGTGGAGCAGCAGAGATCAACTATGTCCAATCCGGCACCAACACCATCTTGCAGTTCGATGGCGATGGCAATGGCGTGGCAGAAGCGAAAATCGCGCTGACCGGCCTCTTTGCCCTCACGGTGGACGACTTCGTGTTTTAGAGCGGCCGACGGTCAGTCACCAGCAGGCGGTGCATAGGCAGCGCCATTGACCGACTGCGGCCGGCCTTCCAGATGCAGACGGCTCACCCGCTCGGGCGTTTCGGCGATAACCTTTCCGCGCCGCACCACCTTCAGGCGGTTGGCCTTGAGGCGGATCGCTTCGATCGGATCCTTGGCCTGCAACACCACGAAATCGGCGTGGCAACCCTTCGCCAAACCGTAGCCGTCAAGATGCATGGCCTTTGCCGGATTGACCGTCACCGCATCAAAGGCCCAGCGCATCGCTTCGCGGCTGGTCATCGGTGCGGCATGTATTCCCATGCTGGCGACCTCCAACATGTCGCCCTGGCCCAAGGGATACCATGGATCCATGACGCAGTCGTGGCCAAACGAGACATTGACTCCCGCCGCTCGCAACTCCGGCACCCGTGTCATGCCGCGGCGTTTGGGATAGGTGTCGTGCCGCCCCTGCAGCGTGATGTTGATCAGTGGATTGGGCGTCGCATGGAGACCGGCTTCGGCGATCAGCGGAATGAGCTTGGAGACATAATAGTTGTCCATGGAGTGCATGGATGTCAGGTGCGAGCCGACCACGCGTCCCTGAAGCCCCAGCCTTTGGGTTTCATGGGCAAGCGCCTCCACATGGCGGGACAGCGGATCGTCAGTCTCGTCACAATGGATGTCGACGAGAAGCCCGCGCTCGGCGGCGATTTCGCACAGTTCCCTGAGGCTCGCCGCACCGTCGGCCATGGTGCGCTCGAAATGCGGGATGCCGCCCACCACATCCACGCCCTTGTCGAGCGCCCGGATGAGATTGGCCCGCGCATTCGCCGAGCGGTAGAATCCATCCTGCGGGAAGGCGACGATCTGCAGGTCGAGATAGGGCGCGATCTTCTTCTTCACATCGAGCAAGGCTTCGACACACAGCAGCCGGTCATCGCAGACATCCACATGGGTGCGGATTGCCAGCAGCCCTTGGCTCACGGCGAGATCGCAATAGCGCAGCGCCCGCTCGGCGACCGCTTCATGTGTAAGAAGCGGCTTGAGTTCGCCCCACAGCGCAATCCCTTCCAGCAGCGTACCCGACATATTGAGTCGCGGAAGGCCAAGCGACAGCGTGGCGTCCATATGGAAATGCGAGTCGATGAAGGGCGGCGTTACGAGATAGCCGCCCGCATCGATAACCTCGTGAGCTTGGGCCTCGATGTGCGGTGCAATGTCCACAATCCGCCCATCCCGGCAGGCAATGCACATGCCCGCCCGGCCATCCGCAAACACCGCATTTCGCACCAGAAGATCAAACATTTGGCTCCCCCGAATTGATATATTCGGTGTAGCGGAATGGCGCCGGTCGATCAACGGAACCGTGGGGCCGCGAAGCGCAGAGAGGACACGCGGCATGGCCGATTTTGTGCACTGCACGGGCGCGCTGCACTTGCACAATCGGGACAACCGGACTATGAGTCCAGGGAGGGAGTGTGGGCTGGCGAGAGATGGCCTGCGGCGGAGAGTTTTATGCCTCAAATGCAAGGGCGGCCCAAGCCCGCGTCAGTTGCTGATCAACGGCATTTTCTGCTGCTTCAGATGCCATGCGGTCCGTTCGGCCACACCTTGATGTCGTCCCTCCGAAGGGCAGGTCAACGCTGCACACGCATCGCGTTCAACGGTGGCGATCTGTTCAGCAGCCTGCCCCATGTGCCAATCATGTACCGGCGGTCTCTGGCCGAATGGCCGGTATGGATTGCAGAATATGCGAGCCGCGAAGGCGTCACCGATCTCATCTGCTACGGCGATTGCCGAGCCTATCATCGTGCCGCCATCGACACCCTGGAAGCGGCCGGTGTGACCATCCACGTTCTGGAAGAAGGCTATTTGCGGCCCAACTGGATCACCTGCGAATCAGGCGGCGTGAACGGCAATTCAATTCTGGCCGAGATCGAACTCGACGATGTGACGGAGATGCCGCCGGTTCCCACCGACGAGACGAAACTGCATCCCAGCACGCTGCGCTACTGTCTGGCAGGATTTATCTATTATACCGCGAGTTTTTTCTCGAGCGCGCTGTTCCCGCGCTGGGAAAACCATCGCGATCTCGACATCTTCGGCGAATCGGCCCTGTGGCTTGAGCGCCTGTTCACCTGGCCGCTGCGCCGCTGGCGCACCGAGAAGGCCTTGAAGGCCATCGACGACGCGGAGCGGCCGTTCCATCTCGTCTTGCTGCAGCTCAATGGCGACTCGCAAATCAAGGTCCACTCGGACTTCCAGTCGATCCGCCATTTCATCGCCTATTGCATCGAGGAATTCGCAGCCAGCGGAAACCACGAGTCGCTTCTGGTCTTCAAGAACCATCCGCTGGACAATGGCATCGTCGACCTTCGCCGGATCATCCGTGACGAGGCCACACGGCACGGCCTGGAGCAACGGGTATTCTTCGTCGAAACCGGAAAGCTGGTGCCGCTGCTCGAACAGGCACTCTCGGCCACAGCCATCAATTCGACCGCCTGCCATCAGGCGCTGCTGCGCGGCATTCCCACGATGGTGCTGGGCCGCGCCGTCTTCAATCACCAGCAGATCGTTCCACGGATGCGCCTGGCCGACTTCTTCAGGCTGCGGCCGTGCAAGAGCCGGGACGATTATCTCAAACTGGTGAGCCTGATGCGCCACACCTGCCAGTTCAACGGCGGCTACTACAGCAGCGAGGGACGCAGCATCCTCCTTCCGTCGCTCACCCGCGCCCTCATCGACGGCACGCCGTCTGCCAAGGCTTTCCTGCGCGGCGAGAACCAGGGCGCCGGCAAGAAACAGGCCTCGTGACGGGCATTGTGCCGCAACCGGCCGCCGTCCCATGACAGACCAGATCGCCGTATACTCCCTGGGGTTGATGCGGCTGGCGGATGAAATTCGCACCATGACGGGCCTGGAGCCCGTCCATCGCATCCTGTCACCGTCATCATGTTCTGCCGTTGCCGGCTGGGGCCACAAGCCAACGGCCACGCGGGCCCGCCGCGCCGCCCGCCGCAACAACCTGCCCTATATCGCCTTCGAGGACGGCTTTCTCAGGTCCCTGAAGCCCGGCACGGCGCAACGCCCCGTCTCCATGGTGATGGATCGCAGCGGCATCTACTACGATGCCCGGCAGCCTTCCGATCTCGAAACGCTGCTGGAAACGGCTGTCTTCCGGCCGGAGGAGACAGAGAAGGCCGAAGAGATCATCGCCGCCATCGCCCGCAACGGCCTGTCCAAGTACAACCACGGCACCGATGTGGCCGATTTGTCCGGTGACGGTGACAGGTCGCCGATCGTGCTGATCGTCGACCAGACCGCAGGCGACGCATCGATCGCTGGCGGCCTCGCCACGGCAGCCGATTTCGAGCGCATGGTGGATGCCGCTGTGGACGAAAACCCCGGCGCGACCCTCATCGCCAAGCTGCACCCGGAAACACTGGCAGGCACCAAGCAAGGCCACATCGAACCCGCCGCCCGGCGCCATGGACTGCGCCTTCTTGCCAGCCACGTCTCGCCCTGGGCTCTGTTGAGGCACAAGCCCCGGGTCTACACCGTATCAAGCCAATTCGGCTTCGAAGCACTTCTGGCGGGATGCCGGGTCACCTGCCACGGCATGCCCTTCTATGCAGGATGGGGACTGACGGACGACCGGCAGCATCTGGCCCGCCGGACGAAGCGGCGCACCATCGCCGAACTCGCGGCCGCCGTCTATCTGCGCTACTCCAGATTTTTCGATGCCTGGCGGCGCACGGCCATCGATCCGCTCACCGCCATCGACCAGCTGACATTCCTGCGCCAGACTTTTCTCGCCAACGCCAATCCGGTCGTCTGCCTCGGGATGCCCCGCTGGAAACGACGTGCCGTCACCGCCATGCTCGACGGGCCCGCGGGCCCTCCCACTTTCAGGGCGTCAATGGGGGGCGAGAAGCCACTGGCCGGCAGCCAGACCCCAACTTTCGCCGCCTGGGGCGTGAAGGCGCTCAAGCTGCGGCCCATGCTCGAAGCGCGCAGACAAAGCTGCATCGCGATCGAAGACGGATTTGTCCGCTCGGTAGGTTTGGGCGCCGCCTTCGTTCAGCCGCTTTCGCTGGTGTTCGACAGCCGCGGGCTCTATTTCGATCCGTCGAGGCCATCCGACATCGAGCACCTGCTGTCCGGTCTCGACGTGCCGGCCGAAGACGTGGCCCGGGCCAGCGTGCTGCGGCGGCGCATCCTCGAAGCCCGCATCACCAAATACAACATGCGCACCGCAGACATCAGGCTCCCGGCCCTTCCACAGGGGCGCGAGGTCGTGCTGGTGCCGGGCCAGGTGGCCGATGACGCAGCCATCGAATGGGGCCGCGTCGCCGGCTTTGATGCGGGCACCAACATCAACGCCCAACTGCTGACGCGGGTGCGCCAGCGCCACCCGGACGCATTTGTCATATTTAAGCCACACCCCGATGTTGAAGACATGGGGCGTCAGGGGGCACTTGGCATCAACGACGGAACCGGCCATGCCGACTATATCGCCCGCAAAACCCCGTTGGACGCCCTCTTCACATGCTGCCATCGGGTCGAGGTCTATTCCTCGCTCTCAGGTTTCGAAGCGCTGATTCGCGGCCTGCCAGTGACGGCGCATGGAATTCCATTCTACGCCGGTTGGGGCCTCACCGAGGATCTGGCACACATTGATCGCAGAGGACGAAAGAGAACTCTTGACGAACTCGTGGCAGTGGCACTTATTCACTATGCTCACTATTGGGACCCTGGAAGCGGACTTGTCTGCCCGCCCGAGGTCTCGATCGACAGGATTGCGGACATGGGCAATACCGAAAACACGCTCGTGAGACGGGCCGGACGCTTGCTCGGCAAGACCGTCATCGCGGGCCGGCGCACGAAGCGGGCGTTCAAGGGGACTGGACGATGACGCAAGTCGATCACGCACCGGCCAGCGACTTCGGCCGCTTCCTCGCTGATCTGCGCGAAGGAGCGAGGCGCCAGGGCAATGTCATCTTCGCGCTCATCTTCCGTGAAGTGAAAGTCAAGATCGGCGCCGACGGGCATGGCCTCCTGTCCTTCGTCGGCATTTTGCTGGAACCGGTGGCCGCCGTCGCAGCACTTGCCGCATTCTTCTATCTGCTCAAACGGCAGGAAATCATGGGTATCCACGTGGCCCTGTTCCTGGCCGTGTCCTACCCGCCATTCATGTTCCTGCGGCGCTGCATCACATCGGTGCCGCGCGCCATTCATTCGAGCCGATCCTTCTATGCCTTTCAAAGCGTCAAGCCATTCGACGCCGTCATCGCCCGCTACGTCATCGAGCTGATTCTGACGCTCACCGGCACCATCTTCCTGCTGTTCCTGCTGTGGTGGTTCATGGATCTCACCATCCACACCAACGCGCTCCTCGAGGCTCTTGGCCTGCTGGGTGCCCTGCTGTGTGGCGGACTTGGCATGGCATTGTTCCTGGGTGTTTACGGAACGCGGTTTCCGGTGATCTACAAGACGATCACGCTGGTGGGCCGCGGCATGGTGCTGCTGTCGGCCGTGATTCATCCTTTCAATGAGCTGACTCCGGAAGCCCGCGCCATCCTGGTGTGGAATCCGATCGCGCATTTCGAAGAATTGTTCCGCGTCGAATTGCTGGGGACGACAGCATTCACCGGCCTCTCGCTCAATTACTTTCTGATGTGGTCCATCATCAGCCTGTTCCTTGGCTTCGTCGGCTACTACAACAACCGCTTCAAGGTTCTCGAGCGATGATCGAGCTCATAGATGTCGGGAAATATTATCCCACCGATTTCGGCAAGCACTGGGTGTTCCGCAATGTGTCGCTGAAACTCGATCTGGACAAGAGCGTCGCCATCATCGGCCCCAACGGCGCCGGCAAGTCGACCTTCATGCGCCTGCTTGGCGGCGCCGACATTCCCAGCGAAGGCCGCATCATCCGGCGCGGCAATGTTTCGCCGCCCATGGGTCTGACACCAACGCTGCAGGGGACCCTCTCGGGCGTCGAGAACACGCGCTTTGCCGGCCGCATCTATGGTCTCAACCGCGACGAGATCAACGAGATGATCGAATATGTCCGCCAGACGGCCGATGTCGGCAAGTTTTTCGACATGCCGGTCGCCACCTATTCGGCCGGCATGCGCCAGCGCGTGGCATTCTCCATCAACATGTCGCTGCATTTCGATTTCTACCTCTTCGACGAAATCTCTGCCGGCGGCGACCGCGAGTTCAAGAAGTTCAGCAAGGCCAAGGTCAAGGAACGCCTGCAAACATCGAAGTTCATCATCGCCTCGCATCACTACGACGACCTGCTCGACCTGTGCGATGCCGCCATCGTGATCCAGAACGGCGAACTGCAGTATTTCGAAGACATGCAGGAAGCGTTGTCGGTCTATGAAATCGACAGCGACGACGATGGCGGCGACGCCAAGATACGCAAGCGCGAGAAGCGGCGCGCGCGCGCCGAGAAGGCCGCTGCCGAAGGTGGCGACGCGCCGGACGGCGACAACACTTCGACAGAGCCGGGGCGTGTGCGCGAGCCGAGAGACCCGGCGAAGGCAGCCCTGCGCGAACGGCGCCTCGCCAAGGTCCGCGCCGCGCTGGAAGCCGACGATCGAACGGACGATGGAGCCGCGCAAGGAGAGCCAAGCGAAGCTGGCACCGCAACGGAACAGCCATCTGCCGACCACGCCGCCCGGCAGCGAGTCAAGGACATCAAGGAACAGCTGCGCGCCCTGCGCCGGGACCAGCCGGATGAGGCGGCCGAGCAACCCGACCCAGAAGCCCTGAAGGCAGAATTGCGCGAGTTGCTGGCGGCGCGCGGCGACCCGCCGAGGCGGCGGCGCGACCAGTCCGACGCCGCAGCGAGTGCTGACAACAATGCCGGTGGAGATACCGAAACGGGCTCGCCGGCCGAGGCAACCTTGCAGCCCGCCAATGACGGCGTGGCGGGCGGCCTTCAGGTGGCAACGCCCGCCGTCGACGCCGTGGACGCGTCGTCGCCTGTCCCTGATCCTGTCGCTGCCGAAACGCCGGACCCCGCCGAGGCCGAGCGCCTGGCCAAGCGCGAACAGAAGCGGCTCGAGGTCGAACGGCGCCGGGAGAAGCGGCGGGCCAAGGACGTAGCAGCAGCCGAACAGGACGCGGCCAACGGGGACGCCGACGAGGAGGCGGCGGCCTCCAAAGAGCCGGATGAGGATTCCGCCGCTGAAGCCACTGACGATCCGGCGGATGAAGCCGTGGAAGCGGAAGATGCGACCGGCACCGCACGCAAGAAGGGGCGCCGCAACGCCGGAGCACGGCGGGGCAAGCGCCGCGCGAGAACCGAGACCGGGGCTGACGACGGCGCGTCCGCAACGGAGGTTACTTCAAATCAGGCAACGGAGGGCAGCCCGGATGCCGGGCCGTCCGTGGTGCCTGAAGCGCAGGACGTCATTTCGGCTGAACCAGACATTCCGGACGGCCACGCCGCCGACGAGGACACTGCCACCGGCAACACGCCGCGCCGCAAGGCGCGCCGCGCGCGCGCGGAGAAACGGCGGGCACGGAAGGCCAGCCGTGAGACGGCAACGGACGATCCCGCCGAGGAAGCAGACGTCAACCCACCCGACACACCGGACGAAGACAGCCAGCCTCCGCAAGCCGAAGTGGCCGAAGCGGAAGCGCCGCGAGCGGCACCCATCCGGCCTGCGTACAAGCCGCTCCCCCTGGTGAGGCGCAGTCAGCCACCCAGGAGCACGCCGGCTCCCGTGGTATCCGAGACCATGTCAGGTGCAGACAGCGAGCGCAGTGCGTTTGTTCGCGAGGCCCTGCTGCGCCAGGAACGGGCCCAGGCCAAGGCCGCCCGCGCCATGAGGCTGTTGCTCCAGCACCTTGAAACCCAGTCCGGGGCCGGATCGCCGTCATCATCGCCACCGGGCCGGACGGCCCTCATTGCCGCAGCCCAGGAAAGCGCAGCGGCCGAATTCGCCGGGGCCAGGGCACTGCTGGAAGAAGACCATGCCGCAAGTGCCACGGCGTCCCCGTCTCCATTCCCGCCCTTCACGCCAAACGCCGACCTGCGTTTTGCCCACCACACCTCGAAGACATCTTAATCTGGATTAGACGCTGATGCGATTTGGCTACCGCTCGTACCTGTTCATTTTGCTGTTCGTTATCCCGCTGGCATTGCTGTGCGTCTATCTCATGCGCTTTGCCACCGATCGCTTTCACAGCGACGCAGCGATTTCGATCACCCAGGACAACAACAACACCGCGTCTCTCGATCTGACCGTCATCGGCCTGCCCGCCATCGCAGACGACAAGGACGCCCTGACGCTCGTCACCTTCGCCAACTCTCTCGACATGCTGCAGTATCTCGAGAGCCAGTTGCAGCTGCGCCAGCATTTTTCATCGCCGGACATCGACTGGTGGTCACGGCTGCCGCCTGAAGCGTCTCTGGAGGATTTTCATAAGTACATGACGCACTATGTCGTCGTGGAATATGATACGGTGTCTCACCTCATCAATATCCATGTCGAAGCCTTCAGCCGCGATTATGCGCAGAAGATGGTGAACGCCATTCTCGCCCGCAGCCAGACGTTTGTCGACAACATGAACGCCCGGGTCACCCAGGAACAGACACGGTTCTTCGAAAGCCAGCTGACGACGTCCGAGATGCGCGTGCGCGAGGCCAAGAACCAGCTGATCACCTTCCAGCGCGAAAACCAGATGCTGACGACCGACACGGAAGCGGCGATGATCAACTCCAACATCGGCGCGCTGGACCGGTTGCTCATCGAGAAGCAGGGTGAACTGACGATCAAGCAACGCGAACTCAATGAGAACTCGCCGGTCATCCAGATCCTGAAGGCCGAGATCGATACGCTGAACAAGCAGATCGACAAGGAAAAGCAGCGCCTCACCGGTGGAGCCAGCGGCGTCAGCGAGCTCGACGCGAAGTTTCGGGAGATCCAGTTCAATCTTGAATTCGTCGAGAATATCTACAAGTCGAACCTGACCCAGCTCGAACGCGCCAGACTCGAAGCCATCCAGCGGCTCAAGTACCTGATCATCATCACCCAGCCGTCGATGGCCGATGCTTCCCTCTATCCCGACCGGCCCTACATCATCATTACCGGCATCATGATTTTGCTGATGATCTATTTCATTGTGTCGCTGATGGTCGCCATCGTCCGCGAGCACGTCTGATCCGGAGTTGTGCCGGGCCCCGGCAGAGAAGCACGTTGACGGCTCTCCGGGCGCCGACTATCCAAGAACTCGCTGCGCTGCGGTATGGCACGCGGCACAACCGGCAACGGAGGTGCGTATCAATGTCCAATTTCTATTCCAACCTCGAACCGCGCAGTTTCTGGCGCCGGGCGGTCAGCGAAAAGACGATCTTCAACCTTCACGACTTCTACCGCCGCAAGTTTGACATTTCCCGCGACGACCGCATCGCCACGGCGGGCAGCTGCTTTGCCCAGCACGTGGCCGCCAACATGCGCAAGCGCGGCTTCAACATCCTGGACGTGGAACCGGCCCCCGACTTCCTGAGCCCCGCCGAGGCGCGCGATCTCGGCTACGGAATCTATTCGGCGCGTTATGGCAACATCTACACGGTGCGCCAGATGCTGCAATTGCTGGCAGATGCCAACAGCGGCATCATCCGTGATGAAGACTTCATCGCCAAGAACGGTCGCTATATCGACGCGCTGCGCCCCAACACGGAGCCTGACGGCTATGAGAGCCTGGAAGAAGCCCGCTTCGCAAGGCAGGACCACCTTGAGAAGGTAAAGGAGCTGTTCAGCGGCGCGGAACTTGTGGTGTTCACACTCGGCCTTACGGAGGCCTGGGAGCACAAGACGTCTGGCACTGTCTATCCCCTTTTGCCGGACACGCTGACCGACGACGACAGCGGCAATTACAAGTTCCACAATTTCACCTATCCGGAGATCGCCAGTGAACTGCGCGCCGTGCGGCAAATGCTGCAGACCATGTCACCCGGCGTGCGCATGCTGCTGACCGTGTCCCCTCCCGCTGACGGCGACGGCATCGTCCAACCATGTGATGGTTGCGACCACCTATTCCAAATCGGTCCTGCGGGCGGTGTGCGGCGAGATGGAAGCGGAATTCGCCGA
>CAZECZ010000104.1:0-16658 GCA_964510815.1 uncultured Aestuariivirga sp. | reverse complement strand
AGCAGCGGGCGACCCCATCGGGTGCCATGCGCAACACCACAAGATTGTCCGAGCCCGGCAGCGACAGCATGCAGAGATGCGGCCAGGCCTGCCAGGCATAATAGGGCGAGCCCGCCACCAATTCGAGGCCGGGAAAACCATCCTTGCTCTTGAAGCGGTTGAAGGTCCAGCGCTTCTCGGCGACGAATTCCACCATCTCCTGTTCGAGCACCTTCGACAACTGCGGGTGCGCCACCGGAATGTGATAGGCCTCGGAAAAATTGTCGACGACGACCTTCCAGTTGGCCTTGATGCCGTAGTGGAGACGCCCGGCCACCACCCAGTCCGGAAGGCCCGGCAGGAAGGTGGATATGTTTTCGCCCAATCCGGCCATCTCGACTTCGAGCGGCACACAATCCGGATCGAGATTGATGAAGATCAGCCCGGCGGCGATGCTAATGGCGATCGGTTTCAGATTGAATTCCGACTTGTCGAAGCCCTTCAACTGTTCAGTCATCGGCGCTGCCGCGAGGCTGCCGTCGAGCCGGTAAAGCCACGCATGATAGGGACAAGACACGCCCTTGGTCTTGAGCTGGCCCCTACCTTTGAGCAGTCCGTGGCCACGATGCTGGCAGATGTTGAAGAAGGCGCGGATGACGCCGTCCTGCCCCTTCACCACCAGGACCGGCTGTTCGCCCACGGTGTCGGTGAAATACATGCCGGGCTCGGCCACGTCGCAGATGTGGCCCACATAGCACCATGACCTCTGATGGATGGCGCGCATCTCCCGGGCGTAGATATCGGGGTTGGTGTAATAGCGCGACGGCAGCGTCGGCGACGTCTGGGGATCGAGGGTAAAGCCGCCGCGTTCGCCCTCTGGCAAGTGGCCGGGCTTGAGATGTTTCAACATAGGCAATGCTTTCGCCAGTGACCAGTGTCGGCAAGCCTAACACTGCCGTCCGGGATGAGCTAGGTTTGAACCGTCTCGCCCGGAATGATCCTGCGGGCCATGCAGAACACCGGGTTCACCTCGTATCCCAATGCCGCATAGAAGCCGCGCACCTTGTCGTTCTCGGCGCGTACCAGCAGGTTCACCTTCCACACGCCGCGCTCGCCCAGCCAGGCCTCGCTGGCCCGTACCGCCGCCTTGCCGAAGCCCCGTCCCTGACAGGAAGGATCAACGGCGACATAATACAGCATGCCGCGGTGACCGTCGTGGCCCACCATCGCCGAGGCAACCAGCCTCTCCCCATGTTCGCCCACCAGAATGGTAGACGCCTCACCCTGCCGGGCAAAGGAAATGTCCTTGTACGGATCATTCCACGGGCGTGTCAGCCCGCAAGCCGTCCACAGAGCCACCACGGGCTCGACGTCCCGGTCCTCCATGTCGCGGAAGGCGATCACGGCAGCACCCGGCCAGGGTTGAGAATGTTGTTGGGGTCCAGCATGCGTTTGAGGCCGCCCATCATCTCGAGTTCGACGGCAGACTTGATCAACGGCATGTGGTGCGCCTTGAGGCGGCCGATGCCGTGTTCGGCGCTGATGGAGCCTCCAAGGCCGATCACGACATCGAACACGACGTCGTTCATGCGGTCCCACGAGTCGACGAAGGCCTGCTTGTTCATGCCGATGGGCTGCGACACGTTATAATGAATATTGCCATCGCCCATGTGCCCGAAGGTCACGAAGCGGCAGCCCGGCATGAAGCGCTCGACTGCCACATCGGCCGCGCGAATAAAGTCGGGCACCTTCGACACCGGAACGGAGATATCGTGCTTGATCGAGCCGCCTTCAGGCTTCTGCGATTCCGAGATGAGTTCGCGGATGGCCCAAAGCTCGCTCCGCTGGCTTCCCGATTGTGCCACGGCCGCATCGGTCACGAGGCCACGCTCCATCGCCGCTTCGAGCACGCCCATCATGGTGCCCTGAACCGGATCGGCAAGTTCCGCCAGCACATACCAGGGCGAAGACGACGACAGTGGATTGCGCGTCCCGGCGTGGCGGATGGTGAACCGCAGCGCGATGTCGGCGATGAGTTCGAACGCCACCACGCGCCCGCCGCTCGTCTCCTGCGTCAGCGACAGCAGGTCGACGGCGGCTTGCGGGTCAGTCACGGCGATGAACGCGGTTTCCTGGCTCCGGGGCCGTGGGAAAAGTTTCATCACCGCGGCGGTGATGACGCCAAGCGTGCCCTCGGCGCCAATGAACATGTCGCGAAGATCGTAACCGGTATTGTCCTTGCGCAACCGCTTGAGGCCGTTCCACACGCGGCCATCGGCCAGCACCACTTCGAGGCCCAGGCACAGGTCGCGGGTGTTGCCATAGCGGATGACGTTGAGGCCGCCGGCATTGGTCGAGAGGTTGCCGCCGATGCGGCACGAGCCTTCGGAGGCGAGGCTCAACGGGAACAGCCGCTCCACCGCGTCTGCCGCCTCTTGCACGGACTTGAGGATTGCGCCCGCCTCCACCGTGATGGTGTTGTCGGCGGGGTCGACGTCCAGAATGCGGCTCATGCGGTCGAGCGACAGGAGCACTTCAGTGCCAGCGTCCGTCGGGATCTGGCCGCCGTTGAGACCGGTGTTCCCCGATTGCGGCACAATCGCCGTTCCAGTCTCGTTGGCGATGGCGAGAAGGCGAGAGACCTCGTCCGTCGAGCCGGGGCGCAGCACCAGCGGCGAGCGCCCGACCCAGATCTGCCGCCATTCGTTCATATAGGCCGCCATCTCCGCTTGGTTGCGAATGGCGTATTTCCCGCCCACCACGGCGGCCAGCCGGTTGAGCGTGTCGTCTGATGGCGCGGTGGTCATGTCGTCTCCCTGGGTGCGGCAGCGCGCATCAGCCGATCGTTGAGCGCCTCGCCAAGACCGTGGTTGGGGATGGGGGCCACGGCGATCCGCGCCACGCCCGTGGCATCGATCTGGTGCAGCAGGTCGAACAGGCTGGCTGCCGCTTCCACCAGATCACCGGAGGCCGAGAGGTTGTAGGGGCCGTGGTCGTGCAAGGGGCCGAAGCCCAGATAGGTCTCGCCGTCGCGCGGCGCCTCGGCGTGGAGCCGCAAATCGGCATGCGGTGCATAGTGGCTGAGAAGCTGCCCCGGCGCGTGTGGCCGTTCGGCATGCGAGAGCACCTGCACCGGATGGCCCAGCACCCGCTCGATTTCCTCCCGCGGGATGCCGCCATGGCGGAGCAGCATCGGACCATCGTCGAGGAAGCCGACAACGGTCGATTCGACACCCACCTTGCAACGGCCGCCATCCAGCACCATCGCCACCTTGTTGCCGAGGTGGCGGCGCACGTGATCTGCCGTTGTCGGGCTGATCTTGCCGGAGGGGTTGGCGCTCGGCGCCACGACGGGCACGTCCGCTGCCTTGAGCAGGGCCAGGGCGACGGGATGAGCGGGGACCCGAATGGCAATCGAATCGAGCCCGGCACTCGCCAGCAGGGCCACCGGGCAGTTTTCCGCGCGCGGCACCACGAGGCTCAAGGGCCCCGGCCAGAAGGCCTCCGCCAGCTTTCGCGCATCGGCGCTGAACCGGCCGAGGGCGAAGGCGTGGCCGGCGTCGGGCACATGGGTGATGAGCGGGTTGAAGGCCGGCCGGCCCTTGGCGGCATAGACCTGCGCCACGGCGCTGCCGTTGGTCGCATCCGCGCCGAGGCCATAGACGGTCTCGGTCGGAAACGCCACAAGCTTGCCAGCGCGCAGCGCTGCGGCAGCCCGTTCGATGTCGGCATCACTCGGCATGCGCCGCTCTATAGCAGTCGCGGCGCGAAGCGGCTACAACAGCAGCATGACCACCATGCTCTTTAGCCATGCCGCCTCGCTGCACCATGAGACGCCCGAGGGACATCCCGAACGCGTCGACCGCATCCGCGCCGTCAACCAGATCCTCGCCAGCCATCATTTCGATGAGCTGGTGCGCCGCGAGGCACCGCTGGGCCGCGACGAGGACATCCTGCGGGCCCATGCCCACGAGCATCTCCAGCGCATCCGCGCCATGTCCCCCACCGAGGGCTTCGAATTCCTCGACCCCGACACGGCCATGTCGCCTGGCACGCTGGAGGCGGCACTGCGGTGCGTGGGGGCGGCCACCGCCGCCGTCGATTCCGTCTTCCAAGGCGATGCCGATAACGCCTTCTGCGCGCTACGGCCGCCGGGCCATCATGCCGAATCGCGCCGCGCCATGGGCTTCTGCTTCTTCAACCAGGCGGCCATCGCCGCCCATTATGCGCGCGACCGCTATGACGCCGAACGGGTGGCCGTGGTCGATTTCGACGTGCATCACGGCAACGGTACCCAGGACATCTTCTGGCCGGACCCCGATCTGTTCTACGGCTCCACCCACCAGATGCCGCTCTATCCCGGCACCGGTGCGGTGCAGGAGACCGGGGCTGGCAACATCTTCAACGCGCCGCTGCGGGCGGGCGACGGCAGCGCCGAGTTCCGCGATGCCATGTCGTCGCGCATCCTTCCCGCACTCGATGCATTCGGGCCCGATCTCGTCATCATTTCCGCTGGTTTCGATGCCCATCACCGCGATCCCCTCGGCAGCCTCAGGCTGTCGGAGGAGGATTTCGCCTGGATCACGCTGCAGCTCATGGAAGCGGCTGAAATCCATGCCGGCGGCCGAGTTGTCTCGGTGCTCGAGGGCGGTTATGACCTGCAGGGACTCGCGGCCTCGGTGGGCATCCATGTGCAGGCGCTGATGCGCGGCAATGCCGGCATGGAGTTCGAGGACGAAGACGACGCCGGAGATTTTGACTGATGGCCGACAAGACCGACATCGCCAGCCTGCCCTTCGAGAAGGCGCTTGCCGAACTGGAGGGAATTGTCACGCGGCTCGAATCCGGCAAGGTCGACCTCGAACAGTCGATCGCCATCTATGAGCGCGGCGAGGCGCTGAAGAAGCATTGCGAGACGCTGCTGAAGGCGGCGGAAGCGCGGATCGAGAAGATCACGCTGAAGTCCGATGGCACGCCGTCGGGCACCGAACCCCTGGATGTCGACTAGGTCACGCCTCGACGAATTGCTGGTGGCGCGGGGGTTCTATTCCTCGCGCTCGCGCGCCCGCGATGCCATCCTGCGCGGGGCGGTCACCGTTGACGGATTGCCCGCCGTGAAGCCGGCGCAATTGGTTTCATCTGACGCGTCCCTTGATGTTGCCGACGAGGCGCAAGCATACGTCTCGCGTGCCGCCCTCAAGCTGAAGCACGGGCTCCGGCATTTCGGTATCCCGGTGAAAGATTCTCACGCCCTCGACATTGGGGCTTCGACTGGCGGCTTCACCCAGGTGTTGCTCGAAGAGGGTGCTGCCCATGTCACTGCCATCGACGTGGGTCACGGGCAGTTGCAAGTCCAAAACCCGCGTGTCACCTCCATCGAGGGCCTCAACGCCCGCGATCTTGCGCGCGGTCATCTCGCCCACCCAATCGATCTCATCGTTTGCGATGTCAGCTTCATCTCGCTCAAATTGGCGCTGCCCGCAGCGCTCGATCTGGCGGAGGAGGGCGCGCATCTCGTCGCCCTCATCAAGCCGCAGTTTGAAGTCGGCCGCGACGCGCTCGGCAAAGGCGGCATTGTCACCGACGCAGCCGAACGTCAGCGGGTCTGCGAGGAGATCGCAGCCTTTCTCCGCGGCGAGGGCTGGCGCGTTCTCGGCATCGTGCTATCGCCGATTGCCGGTGGTGACGGCAACCAGGAATTCCTGATCGCGGCAAGGAAGGGCTGACGGCCCTAAAGCACCGGCCGCTTGCCCTTTGCCGTGTACCAGCCGCCCACGGCTTCTTCATAGGCCAGTCCAGCCTTGAAGACCCGCGCGTCGTCCCAGGTGCGGGCGACGATCTGCATGCCCGTCGGCACGCCGGATACCGCATGACCGGTCGGCAGAGACAGCACCGGGCAGTTGTGCAGCATGTTGAACTGGTGGGTCATCACCCAGCCAAACTCAGGATCGGCCTTCTTGCCGTTCACGGTATAGTTCTGGTCCCACGGATCATGGTCGGCCTTCACGCTCGGCGCATTGTTGGTGGGGCAGATGAACACGTCGTGGGTGGCGAGCACCGGCCCCAGCGTCTGATACATCTGGTGCGTGCGGGCCCAGGGCTTGTGCACGTCATCCAGCACCGTGTGGCGCTCGATGGCGTCCGCCATCTTCAGCGCATAGTCGGTCATCAGGTCGGCATTGTTCTTGCGCTGCCAGATGGTCTGCCGCCCGAAGTTCATCATGCTGTACCAGCGGATGCAATCGTCATCGACGTCCTTGGTCCAGCCGAGGTCGACCTCCTCCACCTTTGCGCCCAGCCTCTGGAACACCTCCAGCGCGTGAATCAGGTTCTGGCGCACGTCGCGGTCGACCTCGACGTAGCCGAGGTCGATGGAATAGGCGATCTTCATGCCCTTGAGGCTGCCGGACCCGGTGGGCAGCGTCACGCGGTGGCGAATCGAATCATGGTCCAGCGGATGGGGACCGGAGGTGATGTTCTGCATCAGCGCCGCGTCGGCCACGGTGCGGGTCAAGGGCCCGCAGTGGTTGAAGCGGTCGAAGTTGGCGGGCGGGCCGTCGGGGTTGCGTCCATGGGGCGGTTTGAAGCCGACCACGCCGCAGGCGGCGGCCGGTATGCGAATCGAGCCGCCGATGTCGGTGCCGGTGGCGAGCGTCGCGAGGCCCGCCGCCAGGGCCGCGCCCGATCCGCCGGACGAGCCGCCCGGACCCCAGTCGGTGTTCCATGGGTTGCGGGTGATGCCCCACATCCGCGACGCGGTGATGCCCGACAGGCAGAATTCCGGCGTTGTGGTGCGCGCGAAGATGATGGCCCCAGCCTTTTGCAGCCGGGCGATCTGCGGGTCGGAATGGTCGTCCACATTGTCGCGGAAGATGAGCGAGCCATGGGTGGTGCGCTTTCCCGCCACGCGTTGGGCGTCCTTCACGGCCAGGGGAATGCCCTCGAGCTTTCCCGGCTTGCCACCTTTTCCCATGTAGATCCGCTCGGCCGCGCGGGCCTTCTCCATGGCCTCTTCGAAATAGCGGTCGGCGAAACAGTTGATGGCGGGGTTCACCCGCTCCGCTCTTGCGATGATCGCCGTCATCAGCTCGACGGGCGAAAGTGTCTTCGCCTTGAACAGGTCGAGGGCATCGGTGGCGGAGAGATAGCAAAGGTCGTCGTTGTGCATGGACAAGTTCCGTCAGTCGGCGCTAGTGATCAAACACCATCTTGATCAGGAACAGGGAGAGAAGTCCATGGCCGGCAGGCTCCAAGGCAAGACCGCAATCGTAACTTCGGCAGGGCAGGGTATCGGACGGGCCTCCGCCATCGCCATGGCCAAGGAGGGCGCCAAGGTGTGGGCCACCGACATTAACGCCGAGGCGCTGAAGACGCTGGAGGCCGAGCAGTCCGGCATCGAGACCTTTGTGCTCGACGTATTGAAGCAAGACCAGATCGACGCCGCGGCGAGGCGCGTCGGCACGCCCGATATCCTGTTCAACTGCTCCGGCTTCGTCCATGCCGGCACGATCATGGAAACGGATGACAAGGCGTGGGATTTCTCCTTTGACCTTAACGTCAAGGCACATTTCCATATGATGAAGGCCTTCATGCCGGGCTGGCTCGCCCGCGGCAGCGGCGTCATCATCAATATGGCCTCCGCTGCGTCATCGATCAAAGGCGTGCCCAACCGATTCGTCTACGGCACCACCAAGGCCGCCGTCATCGGCATGACCAAGGCGCTCGCCGCCGATTTCACCAGCAAGGGCATTCGCGTCAATGCGATCTGCCCGGGCACCGTCGACAGCCCGTCGCTCACCGAACGGCTCAAGGCCACCGGTGACTATGAGGCCGCCAAGTCCGCCTTCGTCTCCCGCCAGCCGATGGGCCGCATGGCGCGTGCCGATGAAATCGGCATGCTGGTGGTTTATCTGGCAAGTGACGAATCTGCCTTTGTGACAGGTCAGACTTTCGTCATCGATGGTGGCTGGAGCTTGTGATCCCCATTGGCAAACATGCGGTTCTCGGCATAGGATAACCTTCGCAACCGCAAAACAAGAAAGCGCGGGGGAGGGGTTAGTTGGCTGAAAACCAGCCCGCCATTGAGGCGAGAGGGGTATCCAAGGTTTTTCCTGGCGGCGTGAGAGCGCTCGACAATGTGTCGGTCACCATCCGGGAAAATGAGTTCTTCACATTGCTGGGCCCATCGGGCTGCGGCAAGACGACACTGCTGCGTCTGATTGCTGGATTCGAGTTCACCACGGCCGGCGAAATCCTGCTGCATGGCAAGGAGATCGCGCATCTGCCGCCGGACAAGCGGCCGGTCAACACGGTGTTCCAGCATTATGCGCTATTTCCGCACATGACGGTGGCGCATAATGTCGGCTTCGGACTCCGGATGCAGGGCAAGTCTGCTTCCGAGATCGACCGCGCGGTTCAGGAATCCCTGGCGCTGGTGAAGATGTCGGAATATGGCGCAAGGCGGCCGTCGCAACTCTCGGGCGGCCAGCAGCAGCGTGTCGCCTTCGCGCGTGCGTTGGCGCCGAGGCCGCAGGTGCTGCTGCTCGACGAGCCGCTCTCCGCCCTCGACCTCAAGCTCCGCCAGGCGATGCGGAGCGAGCTCAAGACGCTGCAGCGCGAAACCGGCATCACCTTCGTGTTCGTCACCCACGACCAGGAAGAAGCGCTGACCATGTCGGACCGGATCGCCGTCATGTCCGCCGGCAAGATCCAGCAAATCGGCGCGCCGCTCGACATCTACGAAAGCCCGGTCAACCATTTCGTCGCCGACTTCATTGGCGACACCAACTTCGTCGAAGGCCGGTTGTCGAACATTGAGGGCGAGAACGCCGCGCTCACGGTGAGCGACGGCTTCACCATCGAGACGCGGCTGAACGGGCCGCACAAGCTGGGCGACAAGGTTGCCGTGGCGCTGCGGCCGGAAAAGATCAGCCTCGGAAAGGGCGCGCTCAAGGGGCGCATCGCCGAAGCGGTCTATCTCGGCACCAGCACCTTCTATTCCGTCGATCTTGGCGCCGGTGTCATAGTCTCGGTGCGCGATGCCAATGCGCTCTCCGGCGAAGGCCACTTCGCGACGGGCGATGAAGTCAGCGTCGACATTCCGGCGGGAGCCGCCCGCATGCTGGCCGACTGATGCAGCGCACCGCCACATCCAACTGGCTCGGCGTCGCGCCCGCCTGGTTCGTCATCGGCATCTTCGGCGTGCTGCCAATGTTCATCATGCTGGCCATCAGCTTCATGGTGCAGGACCCCTATGGCGGCGTCGAGTGGGGCTACAGCCACGAGGCCTATATCCAGTTCCTGTTCGAGTACGATCTCGACGACTCGCTGCTGTTCAACCCGATCTACATCAACATCATGCTGCGCTCGATGGGGCTCGCCGCCATCACCACGGTGCTGTGCCTGATCGTCGGTCTGCCGGTTGCCTATTTCATCGCGAGGCAACCGGAAGAGAAGCGCAACCTGTTCATGCTGCTGGTGACGATTCCCTTCTGGACCAATCTCCTGATCCGCACCTATGCGTGGATCCTGATCCTGACGCGCAACGGGGTCATCGACGCGCGTTTTCAGGCATTGGGTTTCGAACCCGGCACCTTCGATCTTCTCTACACCAACGAGGCCATCCTCATCGGGCTGGTCTACAGCTATCTGCCGTTCATGGTGCTGCCTCTTTATGCCAGCCTCGAGAAGATGGACTTCCGGCTCATCGAAGCGGCAAGCGACCTCTACGCTTCGAAGTGGCAGGCGGCCCGCCATGTCATCATACCGCTGGCCAAGCCCGGCATCATCGCCGGTTCGCTGCTGGTCTTCATTCCCTCGATCGGCGCCTTCATTGCGCCGGATCTTTTGGGCGGGGGCAAGCGTCTGATGCTCGGCAGCCTCATCCATTTCCAGTTCGCCACGGCGCGCAACTGGCCGTTCGGGGCGGCGGTGTCCATCCTGCTCATGGTCTTCGTCATGGTGGCGCTTCTCATCTACAACCGCGCCAACAAGGGCCAGGGCGTGGCCATGGGAGGGCACTGATGCGCGCGCCCGTCGGACATTATCCCGGCCTCAAGCTGTGGACGGCGCTGTTCTTCGTGTTCCTCTACGCACCGATGGTGGTGCTCGTGGGATATTCCTTCAACGACAACCGGCTCGCCATGATCTGGGGCGGATTCTCGACGCGCTGGTACACCAAGGTGTTCTCGACGTCGGGCATCGCCGAGGCGGCACTCAATTCGCTCATGGTCGCTATCGTCGCCACGTCGTTTGCCACCGCGATTGCCATCTCCGCCGCGCTGGTCTTGGTGCGTGAGGCGAAGTTCAAGGGGGCGGGGCCATCCATGGCACTGATCTCCATGCCGCTGATCGTGCCGGAAATCGTCACCGCAGTCGCCACGTTGATGTTCTTCGTCATGCTCAGGAACTGGGTCGGTTTCGATCTCGGTCTCGGCAATATCATGATTGCCCATTCGGTCTTCTGCATTCCCTTCGCCTTCATGCCCATCCGGGCGCGGCTGCAGGACATGGACGTGACGCTCGAACACGCGGCACGTGATCTCTATGCCAGTGCTTGGAATGCGTTCCGCCATGTGACGCTGCCGCTCCTCATGCCCGGCGTCATCGCCGGTGCCATGCTGGCCTTCGTCATCTCCTTCGACGATTTCATCATTACGCAGATGATTTCGGGGCCGGGCACCACGACGCTGCCGGTCTATATCTATTCGATGATCCGGCAGGGTGTGACGCCGGAAGTGAATGCCGCCTCCACCATTCTGATCATCGTCTCCACGGTGCTCGTGACCGTCTACTGGTACGTGTCGCGGCCCAAGAAAACGTGAGTCTCAACAGGAAGGAAGTCCCCATGAAGAAACTGCTGTTTGCGCTTGTTGCCACGACGGGGCTCGCCACCGCGGCCCACGCGGAAGGCGAGCTCAACATCTACAACTGGGTCGAATACACCAGCCCCGAAATGATCGCCAAGTTCGAGAAGGAAACGGGGATTAAGGTCAATATCGACACCTACGACACCAACGAGACCCTGCTCGCCAAGCTGAAGGCCGGCGGCACGGGCTATGACATCGTGGTGCCCAGCCAGCACTTCGTGGAAATCCTGGTCAAGGAAGGCCTGCTGGCCGAAACCGGCGTGGGCCAGATGTCGACCTACGCCAATGTCGACGCGCGCTGGCAGAAGCCGGACTGGGATCCGGAGGCCAAGTATTGTGCGCCCTGGCAGTGGGGCACCGCGTCCATCGCCTACCGGAAGGATCTCTACGGCAAGGAACTCACCTCGCTGAAAGAGTTCTTCGAGCCGGAAGAGGCGATGAAGGGCAAGATCCAGGTGTTCAAGTCGCCGGACGAAGTCTACAACATGGCAAACCTCTATCTCGACAAGCCGTTCTGCTCTGAGAGTGCCGAAGACGCCAAGGCGGTGCAGGCCCTGTTCGAGGGGCAGAAGCCGTTTGTCGTGACCTACAATTCCGAGAACCAGAACGACAATCTGGCCAATGGCACGGCGGTGATCGCCAACAACTGGAATGGCTTCTCCATGCGCGCCCGCATGGATTCGAAGACCGACATCGTCTACGCCTATCCGAAGGAAGGTGTGGTGGGCTGGTTCGACTCGGCCTGCGTGCCGGTGGGCGCCAAGAACCCGGACAATGCAAAGAAGTTCCTCGAGTTCATCATGAAGCCGGAGAACATCGGCCTGCAATCGAACTACGCGCGTTACTCCAACGCCATCGTGGGCTCTGAACCCTTCATGGACAAGGACCTCGCCGGGGCCGACGAGTTGAAGGTGCCGGAATCGGTGCCGGTCAAGTTCGGCAAGGCCTGCTCGCCGGCCGCCCAGAAGCTTACCGACCGGGTGTGGACGAAGCTGCTGCAGTAGCAATTCCGCAAGCGGGAATGTTCGAGGGCCGCAGCCAGCGCTGCGGCCCTTTCCATCGTGTCAGGGGTTAGCGTTCATTCAGGAACCCAGCCTGTGCAGTGGCCCTGTGCGTCGCACGTCACCGAGGTTTGCTTGCCGATATTGTCGCAGCCAAACTTGCCCGACCTGCCCGACGTGCCGAACTTGACGCCGCCAACGGCGTCGCACTTGCGGGCGATTTCAGTGCGGGAGTGGGTGCCGCTGATCGTCACGTTCTTGGCCCATGTCTCAGCACTCCAGGTCGCGATCGCGAGGACTGCAATTGCCAGGGACATTATGTTCTTCATGGTCGTTCTCCGTTGCTGCATGGACGTGATTGCCCGTTGCGGCCATATTGGTCTGGGTGCGGCACTCCGGCAGTTTCCCAGGGAACAGGACAACCGGCACAGGCTTGACCGATCGGCCGGCTGTCTCCATCTACACTCACCAGACCATAGAGTGAGATTGCCGGATGCTTGATGCGGTGATTCAGTCCCAGGCGCTCAGGACGGCAGGTGCCCCGCCGTCGCGAGCGAAGGGCGTCGTCCTCCTGATCCATGGCCGCGGGGCGACGGCGGACAGCATGCTGCCGCTGGCCGATGTCATCGCCATGCCGGATCTTTGCTACCTGGCACCGCAGGCCGAGGGCTACACTTGGTATCCGCAGAGCTTCATGGCGCCGGCGGAAACGAACGAGCCCTTCCTGTCGTCTGCGCTGTCGCGCATTGCGGCGATCATCTCCGGTATCCTCGATACCGGCATCACGCCGGAGAAGCTCGCTGTCATCGGCTTCAGCCAGGGTGCGTGTCTCGCCTCCGAGACCGTGCTGCGGAATCCGGAGGCCTATGCCTTTGTCGGCGTGCTGTCTGGCGGCGCCATCGGCCCGCCGGGCACACCGCGGGACTATGCCGGGTCGCTTGCGGGTGCCTCGGTGTTCCTGGGCTGCGCCGATCACGACGCTCACATTCCTCTCGGCCGCGTACAAGAGACGAGCCAAGTCTTTCGCGGTATGGGCGCCGATGTCACGGAACGTATCTATCCGGGCTCCATGCATGGCGTGAACGACGACGAGATCGGCCATTTGCGGAAGGGTCTTCTGCCACTTTCCACATGACGTCCAATTCCTGCCACCTGCGTATGAGAGTCTGGCTGACATTCAACGAGAGGTGAGGATGAGACGCTGGATTGCCATAGCCGTCATATTTGCCGCGGTGGCCTGCCCCGCCGTGGCGCAGGTGCGCTTTGACACTGAAACCGGACCGGTTGAACTGCAGACAGTGGCAGATGGGCTCGACCATCCCTGGTCGCTGACGTTCCTTCCCGATGGCCAGATGCTGGTGACGGAGCGCAAGGGTGCACTTCGCGTGGTGTCGGAAGACGGCCAGCTATCCGCGCCCATCGCCGGCCTGCCGGAAGTTTCCGCGGTGGGGCAGGGTGGACTGCTGGATGTCGTCCTGCATCCGGATTTTACCCGGAACCGGCTGGTCTACCTGTCCTTTGCCGAGCCGCGTGAAGAGGGCAACGCCACCGCCGTGATGCGCGGGCGGCTGTCCGTCGATGACGCGCGACTCGATGATGTCGAGGTGATCTTCCGACAGCAGCCGGCCTATGATGGCGGCTATCATTTTGGCTCGCGTCTCGTGTTCGACCGCACGGGCGCGCTGTTCGTGACGACGGGCGACCGCAATGCCTTGCGCAACCTCGTTCAGCAGGGCAGCAATTTCATCGGCAAGGTCATCCGCATCGCCGATGACGGCAGCGTGCCGCCCGGTAATCCGAACGTCGAAGGCTGGTTGCCTGAGATCTGGTCGATGGGCCACCGCAATCTGCAAGGGGCCACGCTCCATCCCGCCACCGGCCAGTTGTGGACAGTCGAGCATGGCGCGCGCGGCGGCGACGAACTCAATCATCCGGAAGGCGGCAAGAATTACGGCTGGCCAGTGATCTCCTATGGCCGCGAGTATTCCTTCCTGCCGATCGGCGACGGCCTCACCGAAAAGCCCGGCTTGGAGCAGCCCGTCCATTACTGGGACCCGTCGATTGCGCCGTCGGGCCTCGCCTTTTACACGGGCGATATGATCCCGGCATGGAAAGGCAATGTCTTCGTCGGCGCGCTGGCCGGCATGCACGTGGCGCGCCTCACCATGAAGGATGGTCAGGTCGTGGGAGAAGAACAATTGTTCGAAGATTTCGCCCGCTTCCGCGACGTGCGGATGGGGCCTGACGGCTTCCTGTATCTTGTCACCGACGAAGACAGCCCCAATGGGCGGGTGCTGAAAGTGGTGCCGGTATCCTAGGGCGTAATGCGCCAAGACGGGATCGTCCTGGCGAAGCAATGACGCACCAACCTATTGAAGAGCGAGCAACTTATCTGACTTTTGATGGTTCAACCAAAAGTCAGGTTGCTCTAATCGGGCTGCACGATGGTGGCGATGCCGTCGGTTTCCGGTGTCGCCATGTATTCCTCGTCCGGCGCGCTGAAGCGGATCAGTTCCTTGCGTTCTGCATCCACGAGAACGATGGTCCAGTCCTCGTAGAGCCGCCATGCCGCGACCTTGCCCATGACCGGAAACGTCTCGGCGCAGTCGCCCCCCACCTCGATCGTCATGCCGCCAATAGCCTCGTCGCGCGACAAGGTCACATCGCAAGTCTTGTCGCCGCCGGCGCTCTGGATTTCCCAGGGCCCGAAGAATTCGGCGAGCATGTCGGGATCGGCGGCCGAGAGGTCCATGGGCTTGAGGTCGTCGGCCCATGCGGGAGTTGCCAGCAGGAACGCCAGCGCGGTCAACACACAAGGTTTCATGTTATTCCGCAACCTCTTGGGCCGAGTAGATCTTGGCGATGCCATCGACCTTCTTGATGGCAAAGTAATGGTATTCCTTGCCTTTGAACCGGATGAGGTCTTTGCCCTTGGAATCGGCGAACGACATCTGGCCATCGGTGTAGACGCGCCAGGCCTTGACCTTTGCCATCACCGGATAAGCCTTGTCGCAGCCATCGTATTGCGTGATGCGGTAACCGCCCGGGACCTTGTCGTCGAACAGGGTTACGCTGCACGGGTCCTCGTCCTTGGCGTTCATGACCGCCACGTCGCCCCACATCGTTTGCACCTTGGAGGGCGGGGCCAGCTTGTCGGCCGCCATGGCCGGGGTTGCGATGGCGAGGAAGGCGAGGACCAGCCTTTTCATGGGGGCTCACATGCTGATGGATGGTAAGAAGGGTCTCTATTACTTGGCATAATTTATGGCAATTTCATAGCCGGAGGCCGGATGACCTTGTGCAGGTCGTCCGGCCATTGCATCTCTTGACAGTTTTCAGGCGTCTGCAAGTGCTTCTTGCAATGCGCCCAAGTCGCGCAGCGGGAACAGCAAGTCGAAGATTTCCACGTCCGGCTTGCCGACAACCTTGTAGGCCGAGGGTATGGACTTCGCCAGATCGCTTTCGCGGAACGCCAGCATGTCCTCGCGCGACTTCCAGATGTAGAAGCCGCCGAAGTGATTGGGCTTTCCGAGCTTCAGATAGAATTTCTGCACGAGGCCGGGGATGGCCCGGAACGTCGGCGCCCGCTCCTGCGCGATTGCCATGGCTTCCTGCTCGGTGAGCGAGGTCTCGAATTGCACGAACTGAACGATCATTGTCTTTCTCCTGTGTGTCTGTGCCGTGATGACGGGAGAAGAATGCCCTGTTTATTTCTGGCCGGGAATTCGCCAAAATCGAAAGCTCCATTTGCAAAAACGGACAGGTTGCGAAAATGTCCAAAGCCCCAGATCTCCAACCGGCCAGGCGGGAACTCGAGTGGAGCGACCTTGCCATCATCCTGGCGATCGGCCGGGCCGGAAGCCTTTCGGGCGCGGCGAGGGCACTCGGCAAGACCCACAGCACCATCTTCCGCAACATCAAGGCGATCGAGGACAAGACCGGCGTGCGCTTCTTCGACGGCTTTGACCACGGCTACGTCCCCACCGATGCCGGACGTACGGCGATGATCTATGCCGAGCGCGTGGAATCTGAATTTCATGCCCTGGGGCTCGAGGTTCTTGGCCTCGATGCCAAGCTCAGCGGCCGCGTGCGCATCACCTGCCCGGAAGCCTTCGCCAGCGACCACGCGCCGGGCCTGGTGGCGCGATTCGTCGCGATGCATCCCGGCATCCAGATTGATGTCGCCCCCAGCCATGGCGCGCTGGATCTGAACCGGCGCGAAGCTGAGATTGCGATTCGCGCCACCCGCGCCCCGCCTGAGCAGGCCTTCGGACGAAAGATTTGCGCGTTCCGCTTCGCTGTCTATTCCAGCCCGGACTATCTGGCTTCGGCTCCCGAGCAGTCATTGGCCGCCCATCGCTTCTGCCTGATCGAGGGCACGGTGAACTGGCTGGTGCCGATGGTGTGGAAGACGCGGCAGGAGGGAGAGGACCGTGCCGTGTTCCAGTGCCGGGCCTCGCGGGCGGTGCAGAACGCGGCCGCCGAGGGGCTGGGGCTCACCATCCTGCCGTGCTACGTTGGCGATGCGGATCCCCGCTTGATCCGGGTCTCGGATCCCATTGAACAGCTCGACTTGGAGCTCTGGGTCCTCACGCACCCGGATCTGCGCAACACCGCCCGAATCCGCTCCCTGATGTCGTTCCTGTACGACGAACTGGGCGCCAGCGCCGACCTGTGGGGCGGCCGGCGCAAGCTGACCGCCGAAAGGAACTTCATCAGGCGCAAGGGGTGGTAGCCGTGCCGCGGTGTGTGATCGCTTAGAGCAACCTGACTTTTGATGGAACCATCAAAAGTCAGATAAGTTGCTCGC
>CAZECZ010000103.1:0-16699 GCA_964510815.1 uncultured Aestuariivirga sp. | reverse complement strand
TCCGCTGATCAGATGGGTAGCGGAAACGACAGTTCTGCCGCCACGGATAACGGGGTTCCCCCGACGGACAACAATGCGACCGCTGCAGATCAGGCGGCGCCGGCTGGTTCCGATGCGTCACAGACCCAGATGGATCAAGCTCAGACACCGGCAACACCGCCTTCTGAAGTGATTGAAACCGATGAGTCGGGTGCGACCGCTGCAACCGATCAGAACATGGACGCAACACAGCCCTCCGATACTGCGAACGTACGAACGTCTGACCACACTCTCATCGTGCCGGCCGATGAGATGACGGGTGCGACGATCATGAGTGCAAGTGATTTCATCGGAAAGCGCGTCTATGACAAAACCGGCAATGATATCGGAGAGGTGAACGATCTGATCATTTCGGACGACGGCAAGATCCAGGCAACGATCCTTGGCGTCGGTGGCTTCCTTGGCATCGGCGAAAAGGATGTCGCGGTTGCGGTTTCCTCCGTCGAGATGGTGAAGGACGGTGACAGCGTAAAGCTGGTCATCAATGCCACCAAGGATCAGTTGGAACAGGCTCCGACGTTCGATCCGAAGACCCGCAACTACGCCAGCTGATTTAATCCCTCATCTGTTTGCGTGAGGAACAGAGCCGCAGCATCATGTTGCGGCTCTTTTTCTATCTTGCAATAACGTTTCCGATGAGTTCCGGTTTGGATCGGCCAGCTGCGGCGGCCGAGCCTGTCTAGTCGCCGTGTGCCTGTTCGAATGGTGATAGGGCCGTGGACGGCGCATTTGCCAGCTTCAGATCCTCTTTCGTGATTGGCAAGGCCATCAGCCGCGCAGCTTCAAAGATTCGATGCTGGTCAGGCCGTTCCGCTTCTGAACCGCCGACGAAACCCTCTATGGTCGCATTCGGCGCCAGTTCACGAAACTTTCGGCCGGCTTTTTGCGCTTCGACAAGGTCACCTCTGAGCGCTTCGGCCAGAGCCGTGATCAGCCATGTTGAACTGCGCGACGGGGATGCGCTCTTCATGCTCTCGACGGCCAGATCGTAATCGCCGGCGCCGAACGCAGCTTCGCCCAGATCGCTATACCACCAGGCTGGCGCCAGCGGGTTAAGTTCCAGCGCGCGCCGCGCCCATTTGAGAGGCTCCGGCCCGGCAATGCCGACGAGGCCGCTGTAGCCTGCGGCGATCATGAGCACATCGGCGTTGTTCGGCGCTATCTCAACCGCGCGCCGAAGCATCTTTCTTGCGATTTCCAGTTGGCCATCCAGGGCGTAAGCGCATGCAACGTTCCACAACACATTCGGATTGTTCGGATCAATGGCGTAGGCCCGATAGGCCGACTGCTGACTTGACTTCAACCATGCTTGCGCTGTCTCGCCATCAGTGCTGTCGGCCTGAACTCTCTGCACCACCGACAGGGTCACCAGCGCGCCGGCAAAATTCGGGTCGGTCTCAAGGGCGGCTTTGAGATGCTTGATCACGATAGGAAAGGTCTTGGGATCGAACCTGTGGAACATCTCGAACGCGATGAGATAGTGCTCATAGGCATCGAGCTTGGCCGTGAGCTTGCGCTTGGCCCGCTTGAGATCGGCCTGTACCAAGGTGCCGGAATAGGTGCTGGCAAGACTCGCACCGATCTTGGCGACAATCCGGTCCTGCACGGCGAAAATGTCGCTCTGCGGCTCGGTCCAAGTCTCGGACCAGAGGACTTCGTGGGTCGAAATGTCCGTCAGATGTGCCAATATCCTGATCTCCTTGCCCTGAACCTGGATCGTCCCACTGAGCGCGAAGCGAACATTCAGCAAGTGGTCCTTGGGAAGTGACCCAAAGGCCACGTTGATCAGGGATTCCGGGACTGCGACATAGAGCCATTTGTTCAATGCCAACTCGCTGGCGATCTCGGCAGCAAGACCGCGCCCAAGTCGCGTCCAGCGCTCCTGATTTTCGATGCTCTCGAACGGCAGAACCGCGATTGACGGTTCGGAGCGAGTCACTTTCGGTGCGATCAGCGCCTGATCCCGCAGCCCGTCATCTTCGGGCTGTCGGCTGAACTGCCAAGCTCCAGGAAAGGCGACAACCACGATTGCAACAAGGCCAGCAGCGATCGCCCACCGGTTGCGTGGCGGCGCAGCCATTTTCTCTGCCACCAGGCGATAGCCCTTCTTCGGTACGGTCTGAATGATCTTGTGGTCGCGGTCCGCAAGCGCTCGCCTGATATCGGCGATGCATTGGGTCAGGCTGTCATCGGTAACCGCGATGTGGCCCCACACTTCCTCCAGCAAGGTCTCTTTGCTGACGACGGTGCCGGCGCGTGCGACCAGAGTTTTGAGCAGGTCCAATGATTGGGGCCGAAGCGCGATGTCCTTCCCGGTCTCGTCCACGAGAGAATTTCGTTTCGCGTCGAACAGCATGCCGCCCAGACGCATGACTGGGGTATCCGGCTCACCCATCGTGACTTCGACTCTTGCAGTCGTGGCGGGCCGCAGGGAATTTCAACTCAAGGCTCCTCTGACTCTCGAAGAATCTCGGGCTCCGCAACCCCATAGATCACCTCATTCAGAGATTTTCAGAAACTTTCACCACCATTCTCAGGACATGTGGATCGATCTGGGGAAGCCTGCCCCTGCGCGCTCAGAAAGTCAAATGAACGCGCGAGCACTTCAATATCGCTCTAAAAGGAGAAGTCCAATGTCACGCGAATTCACTGCCCTCGGAAAGTTGCGGGTCATCGCCTCTGGAATTGCCATTACGGCGTTTGCGGCGGCTGCATCTGCTGACTCGATCCGGCTCATCCGGCCATCGCAGGCAGCCTCATTGAATAGTGCGGGGGTCGGCATGACGGTCTACTATCTCGGAGACTCCCACTATCTCGAAGTCGTGGCGGCCTTTGGCGAGCGGAAGTCGGTCAAGCCCGCGTCGCAGCTTCGAATGAGCATTGCAGATGGTGACGACATCAAATTCATCATTCCTGGCCGGCCCGATGTGTCGTTCGAGTTCGCGCGCACCGGTTCCCTGATTGAGGTGCACTCCAATCCGGCCGATGTCGGATCGCAAGCGACCAACTAGACACTCCGAACAGGTTTGCATTGGCCGGAAGAGCTACCGCTCGCCGGCCAATGCTGCGTCGGGGCGGGGAGGTGCTGGACAAGCCGAGATCCTGGCCGGGCAGGGGCTGCATGGAACTTGAAGGACTTTGAAATTGCAATCGCATCGGTCATTATTCCGGCGGCCATCTCGATGAGTGTGACCTGATGCTGGATGTAATTTTGGATGTTTCCGGGCTGACCTATCGTTACGGCCGGCGGATTGCTCTGAAGGATGTGCGTTTCGCTGTCTCTGGCCGGCGTATCACGATGCTTCTGGGACCGAATGGCGCGGGCAAGACGACGCTGTTCTCTCTGATCACTCGCCTTCTTCCCATTCAGGCCGGACACATCAGCATCTGCGGGCGGGACCTGGCGTCGGCTTCAAGCGATATTCTGTCCTTCATCGGCGTGGTGTTCCAGCAGCAAACGCTCGACCTCGACCTGACGGTCGATCAGAACCTGAGGTACTATGCGGCACTTCACGGCCTAGGACGGAAGGAAGCGGATGCCCGGATCGACGAAGCCCTGTCACAGCTGGATCTGGCTGGCCGGCGCCGTGATAAGGTTCGCATTCTCAACGGCGGCCATCGGCGCAGGACCGAAATCGCGCGGGCACTGTTGACCAAGCCGAAGCTTTTGCTCCTCGACGAGCCGACGGTGGGCCTCGACATTCCGACCCGGCGAGCATTGGTGACTTTCCTGCATGATCTCGTCACCGGCAACGACATGGCGATCCTGTGGGCGACACATCTCAGCGATGAAGTTGCAGACCAGGATCATGTCGTGATCCTCGACAAGGGCGAGGTGAAGGCGGAGGGAACCAGTGCTGCTGTGATGGCGCGTACTGGCGCCAATTCGATCGATGATACCTTCAACCGACTTACGGCGAGTACTAGCCATGAGGCTTGAGCAAGCACTTCGAGCATTATGGGGCATCGTGCTCCGCGAATTGATGCGCTTCGTCTATCAGCGCGAGCGTTTCATCGCGGCGCTGGTGAGGCCGCTGATCTGGCTGTTCGTCTTTGCAGCGGGATTCCGTGCTGCTTTGGGAGTGTCGATCACACCGCCGTACCAGACCTACGTGACCTATGAAACCTATATTGTGCCAGGATTGGTCGGCATGATTCAGTTGTTCAATGGCATGCAGTCTTCGCTCTCGATGGTCTATGACCGGGAGATGGGATCGATGCGGATTCTGCTGACCAGCCCGCTGCCGAGGCCGTTTTTGTTGTTGTCGAAATTGTTGGCAGGAGCACTGGTCTCAGTCCTGCAGGCCTACGTCTTCCTCGGCATTTGCGCGATCTACGGCGTGGTGTTCCCAATGCCGGCCTATCTGCTGGCACTTCCGGTGCTGATCGTGACCGGACTCGCACTTGGTGCCATCGGGCTGTTCCTGTCGTCGATGATTCATCAGCTGGAGAATTTCGCCGGGGTGATGAACTTCGTGATCTTCCCGATGTTCTTCCTGTCGTCAGCGCTTTATCCCCTGTGGAAGATGAAAGAAAGCAGCCATCTGCTCTACTGGATTTGTGCCTTCAACCCGTTCAGTCACATTGTGGAGTTCGTCCGCTTTTCTCTCTACCTGTCATTCAACGGACTAGCGCTGGGCGTCACCGCCGCTGTGCTTGTCGGCTTCGCACTGCTCTCGATCATGAGTTTCGATCCGCGATTCAATTTGGTGAAACGTCAGGTTAGTTGAACCTTTCCGTGCCGCTTTCATTTGCCGAGGCAAGAATGGACCGCAATTGACTGGCGATGGCGTCGAGATCTCCTGCACAGCGCTGTTCAGGCGCCACGTCAAACGATACGTCCCTCATGAGCCTGGCTGGACGCCCGGACAAGATGAGTGCGCGGTCGGCAATTGCGGCGACATCGCCTGAATCATGGGACACCAGCAGGGCGGTTACGTTTCCCTGTTCGCACAGATCTTTCACCAGGCGGCGGAGACCGTCGGCGGCCGTGGGGTCGAGCGAGGCAAACGGTTCATCAAGAATGAGGAGTTCCGGTTCGATTGCCAGCGCGCGGGCGAGCACCACACGCCGTGCCATTCCAAGCGACAGTTGCCGCGGATAGAGCGAAGCAGCAGCTGGCAGTCCGACTTGGTCGAGCAGTGCCGCAGCGCGTTCGCCCGTCGTGCCGACGATTTCGATGTTGCGCAATGTGCTAAACCAAGGCAGCAACCGCGGTTCCTGAAAGACCATGCCGATGCGTGGCGGGACCGCCACACTGCCCTCAAACTGCGGATCGAGTCCGGCAATAATGCGCAGCAATGTCGTCTTGCCGATGCCCGACGGCCCGAGGAGGGCTGTTGTCCGTCCACGCTCGAGGGTGAAGCGGATGTCTTGCAGAATCGGCGTTGCGCCGAACACCTTGTTGGCAACCTGAACCTCTACGTCAGTCATTCTGGCGCCAAGCGTTTGCCCGCCGTTCCCATGGCTTCACAACAAGGGATTCGATGACCATTACCACCACCATGAAACTCAGGCTGTAGGCTATGATGCGAGCCATGTCGAAGAGCTGGAAATAGAGGTTGATTTGAAATCCCACACCATTGCTGCGCCCCAGAAGCTCGACCACCAGCACGATCTTCCAGATCAGGGCCAATCCGGTGCGCACCGACGCCGCCAGAAACGGCTCAAGCTGGGGCCAGACGATGATCTTGAGGCGCTTCAGGCGTGAGAACCGGTAGACCCGGGCAACGTCGTCCAGTGCCGGATCAAGCGCGCGGGCGCCCTCGCGGATCGTTGTCGCCACGTTCGGTATCTTGTTGATGGCGACCGCCATCACGGCCGCCACTTCGTTGATGCCGATCCAAAGATAGCAGAAGACGATGACGACGAGGGCCGGAACATTGAGCAAAAGGATCAGCCATGGATCGAAGAAGCGATCGAGCTTGGGCCGCCGGCCCATGATGAGTCCGATGAGGATGCCAATACCCATGGCGATGACGAAGGAGGCGAGCACTCTCAGGAGGGTGATGCCAAGATGATGGAACAATGCGCCGCTGGCGGCTTCCTTCAATGTCACGCGAAGCACGGCAGCGGGGCCGGGAAGATACCGGCTCGACGCTGCTTCCGCCGCGATGGCCCAAATGGCAATGAGCGAGACGAAGGAAATCGCCGAGGTCGCCCACCGGCTCACCAGGATCAGCCCTTCATGTTTGCAAATGTGCCCGGAGCCAGTTCTGGTTTTTCGCCAACCAGATCCTGCCCGCCAATGCTCGCAAGAAGGGCAAACAGGCTGGCAGCGGCTTCGACGTTGACCGGTTCCTTGCCCGGGAGGCCGGCCCGGAAGCCCTGCTTGAGCGCTTCAAATTCGGCGTCATTTGCCGCGTTCATCATCGGCCGCAACCGGTCCCACTCGGCATCGTCACTCGCAAGCATGGCCTTGGCGTCGGCGGATGCGGCTGCCAGTGCGCGTGCCGGTTCACCATTCGCCGCCGACCAGCTTTCCGAATAGACGTAGCCCAGCAGCGGAGTCCCGGCGTCGAGACCGAGTGATGTCGCAGCGTCCGCAACCGAGGCAATCTCCCGCGCACCGCGTGCCTTCAGCTTTGCGGCGAAGTGCCAGAAGGTGATCAGGGCATCCACTTCGCCAACTTGCAGTTTTTCGCTCAGCAGGGGCGGAGCAGCAAACACCGGCTCAGCTTCCTGCGCCAGGTCAAAGCCGAAATCCTTCCGTGCCAGCGCCTGGAAAATGACCCAGCTCTTGTCGGTCGGGCCGCCGGCGATGCCGATTGTCCTGCCCTTCAGGTCGGCAATACCGTTCAGCGGTGATTCTGCCGAGACGAGAATGGCCCCCACCTGTTTCGAATAGGGGAGGAACGTGTAGTCCGCACCGCTGTTGCGTTGACGCGACACCCAGATCCAGTCGGTGACGATGACATCTGCCTCGCCACCCGCAAGCAGCACGTCGGCGCCCTGCTTGCCGGCGACCGGAATGAGCGAAAGGTCAATTCCGTGCTTCTTGTCAAGTTTATGATGTATGATCGTGTCGATCTCCCAGGCCACCGTGCCGGTCTTCAGGGTTGCGATGCGCACGGGTTGGCCGGCCCGCGCAAGACGCGGCAGCAGCGCCGGGCCTACTCCAAGCAATTGCAGCAGCAGTCGTCGGGTTGTCATCAGGCCCTCCAAATGACGTTGAGCGCGGCAAAATCATAGTTCACATGCAGCAATTGTCCATGGCCGGAAGCGGATGCGACAATGAACTTCAGTGCCGGATGGCGATGGGTTAAGCTCGCCCTCGTCGGCGGCACGGCCGCCGGGCAGTTGTGGAGAGTAGAACGCATGGATGTGAAGCCAGTTGGACCGGCCGCCCTGATCCGGAACTCGTGTCTTGCCGTGCTCGCCCTGATGTCCACCGGGCTGTGCGCCGCAAGGGCGAGTGAAGTCCAGTGCGTCAACCTCATGCAGGAAATTGCGCAGGACGCCTCTTTCGCCGATGAGCGCGTTCTCACGGGTTTCCTGTTCCGGGCGGCGGAAGATGATTGTGTGGAGGTTGCCGCCAGCCTGCTGGAGAAAGGGGCGTTGGCAAACGCAAGGCGTGGTCCGGGAGTGGCGGTCCTCCATATCGCGGCCCGGGATGGCGATCCGGATATGGCAAAGATCCTGCTCGACCACGGGGCAGACATCAATCTTCGCGATCTGAAGGGCGCTCATGCGTTGTTCATCGCTGCCGAAGCGCGGCGCAAGGCAATGGTCTCGCTGCTCCTCGAACGCGGGGCCGACATCAATCTCCCTGGCCGATCCGATGGTACGGCTCTCGTGGCAGCCGCGTTCAATGGGAGTGACGCGATTGTCAAAGTACTGCTCAAGGCTGGCGCCGACCCTGCCTTGCCCGACTCGACGGGCAAGCCTGCGATTGTGTACGCGGCAGCCCGCGGGTTCCAGCGCATTGTCGAGGCGCTTCTGGCGAAGGGCATAGACATTAATGCCAGATATGCCCACGGCCTCACCGTGTTGATGTGGGCGGCGGGACACACCAACGAGGTGCCGGAAGATGAAGGCGTCGCACTGGTCCGGATGCTGATCGAACGGGGCGCGCATGTCGAGGATCAAGACGACCGCGGCCGCACACCGCTGATGATCGCCGCGGGTCTCGATCATCCGGGCGTCGTGTCCGAGCTACTGAAACGAGGCGCCAAGCGCGACATCAAGGACAATGACGGCAAGACTGCTGCCGATCTGGCAGCGAGCGATGCGGTTCGCGCAGCCCTCGGCAAGTCTTGATCAGAGGCCGGCCAGAAACCGCGCCATGGCCTTCAGGTCATCATCCGGGAAGGTCATGATGATATCTGACATGCCGGGATTGTTGGCGCGCATTTCGCCTTTGAAGGCGATCAGGATGCGCTCGAGATAATCAGGCGTCTGGCCAGCCACGCGGGGGATCGAGCTGTCTCCGGTGAACTGGTCATTGTGGCAGGCTGGGCAGGTGCCGGCAATTGCGACGCGCGCGCCGATGGCCCTGTCTTCCTTGGACGCCACATAGCCGGTCTTGGGCCAGGGCTTGCTTTCGAAATAGGTCGCAAGCGCCAGCAGGTCCTTCTTTTCAAGCGTCTCGACGACAGGGTCCATCATATCATTCGTGCGTTTCTTGGCCTTGAAGTCCTTGAGCTGCAGGTAGAGATAGCCAGCGTGCTGACCCCAGATGATCGGCACCATCGGGTCCGTCGGGATGCCATTGTCACCGTGGCAAGCGCTGCAGACCTGCGCCTTCTCCTCAATCGTTTCCTGTGCGCCGACAAGCTGCGGCATAGCCAGGCAGGCCAACGCGGCGAGGAGGAAAGTTCGTTTCATACCAGCTCCATTCTCATACAACCCGCAGTCCACGCGGAGGCCCGGTCAAAAATGGCGGGACCGATCGCATCGGCCCCGCCAACATCGCATTTCAATACACAATCAAGTGCGGTCAGTTCGCCAGAGTGAAGGCAATGATCGAGTTGCCGCGCTTGAAGTTCAGCTGGGCGTTACCTCCCGCGCCGACGACGATGTACTGCTTGCCGCCTACCGTATAGGACGACGGCGGTGCGTTGACACCAGCACCGGCCTGGAATTGCCATAGGATGGAGCCGCTTGCCGAGTCATAGGCCTTGAACAAGCCATTGCCCTCTCCTGTGAAGACCAGACCGCCAGCCGTGGCCATGATGCCGCCGATCATCGGTTCGGGCGTCTTGACCTGCCAGCGGATCTTTCCGGTGTTGTAGTCGACGGCCGTCACGTTACCCCATTGCTCCTCGGACGGGATCACCTTGAAGGCACCGCCGAGCCAGAGTTTGCCTTCCGGATAGGGGTTGCTCTCGACGTGATAGGTCATCGGCTGATGCAGGTTGATGGCGTAGACGAGGCCCTTCGACACGTCCGTCGTCATCGGCGACCACTCGACGCCACCATTGGCGCCAGGCAACATGCGTGCACCTTCCTTGGTGGGCAGCGTCCACATGTTCTCCTGCGGCACCATCGCCTCGGAGTAGCGGATCATCGAGCAGTCATTGCGGTTGTTCACGTAGACGTGCCCGGTCTTGCCTCCATGAAGGACGCCGGGGACCATCTTGCCTTCATTGTCCATGACATCCACGAGGATTGGCGGGCTCACGGCGTCCAGATCCCATACATCGTGGGCGATGTACTGGAAGTGGCACTTGTATTCACCCGTATCCAGATTCACTGCCACCAGCGAGTCGGTGTACAGGTTGTCACCCGGGCGAAGTGAGCCGTCGAGGTCGGGCGACGGGTTGCCGACCACGAAGTAGATCGTGTTGGTGGCGAGATCGACCGCCGGGTTCTGCCACACGCCGCCGCCGAGCGTCTTGTAGGGATCGCCCATCTTTTCGAGCGCCGCCTTTTCTGCCGCGATATCGCGATGCATATTGCGGCCAGTGGCATCGTTTTCCGCCCACACGCCCACCGAATTCTCGGGAACTGTGTTGAACGTCCACAGCAGGTCGCCGGACTTGGCATCATAGGCCTTGACGAAACCGCGGATGCCGTATTCGCCACCGTTGGTTCCGATCAGGATCTTGCCGTTGACGGCCGTTGGCGCCATGGTCTCGGAATAGCCGAGTTCCGGATCTGCGATCTGCTGTTCCCAGGCCACCTTACCAGTCTTGGCATCGAGCGCCACGAGCTTGGCGTCGAGTGTGCCAAGGTAGACCATGTCACCATAGGCTGCGACGCCGCGGTTATTCGGGCCGCAGCAGTATGTAGTGACCGGTCCCATGGCATGTTTGTAATGCCAGAGTTCCTCACCTGTCGCAGCATCAAGGGCATAGACATGGTCGAAAGCGGTCGTGATGTACATGATGCCATTGACCACGATCGGCGTTGTTTCCAGCGTTTCCTTGACCTCGGTTTGGAAGATCCACGCCGGACGTAGCTTGCTTACGTTGCCGGCATTGATTTGGCTGTTCGGATAATATCTGGTCTGCTCGTAGTTGCCGTTCGTATGGAGGAAGTTATTGCCATCACCGGCAGACCGGTTCAGCATGTCTTGCGATACTGTCGCCATGTCACCATACTTGGTGGCATTTGTGACTTCGTCTGCATTGGCCGATGTCGCGGCCATTGCCATCACCGCGGCAGCACTCAGTATTCCTGCACGAAGTATTCTGCTTGCCATTTGGGCCTCCCATGTCGCGGGCCCGAGCCTCGCTGGCACAGTGCGCCGCAAGCAAAGGATTAATGCGCTTTAGAGGTGCGCTGTCAAGGTACGATATTGTTTTCGCCTGGCGGTTGAACTAGCTTGTCTATTCAAGTCACAACCCATAACGGTTCTTGGTGATACCGACATGCGAAGATGCAATCCTGGCGCAGCGGTGGTATGTGCCGCTGTCTTTGCTTCAGCCTGCCCGGCACTTGCCAAATCGACAGGCCTGATCTTCGTCAGCAATGAGAAGAGCAATACCATCACGGTCCTGGATGCCAGTAATGCGGTGGTCGAAAGCTTTCCGACCTGCGCCAGGCCGCGGGGCATGCACTTCACCGCCGACCATACGGGCTTTTTCCTGGCCTGTGGAGATGATGACACCATCGCCCTTTATGAAATTTCGACCCGAAAGCTTATCAAGCGCTTCCGGGACATCCCTGATCCCGAAACATTCGACCTCCATCCGGACGGACGTCACCTCTATGCCTCCAACGAGGACGACGCGATCGTCACAGCCATCGATACCGAGACGGGAGATGTGGTGGCGACCTATGACACCGGCGAAGAACCGGAGGGCGTGAAGATCACCCCGGACGGCAAACTTGCTTTTGCGACGTCCGAGGCCGCAAATCTGGTGCACGTCATCGACATCGACAAGAACGAAGTGATCAAGGACATCAAGGTCGGCACGCGGCCACGCCGCTTCGCCTTGTCTCCAGACGGCAAGGAATTATGGGTTTCGGCGGAACTATCCGGCATCATCGACATCATCGACGTGGCAAGCCTGAAGGTGATTGACGAAGTGGCGTTTCTTCCTCCCGGCATGACGAGGGCCCAGGTGACCCCGGTCGATCTGGTGATGACGCACGACGGCACGCGGGCCTATGTGGCGCTCGGCAGGGCCAATCACGTGGCGGTTGTCGACGTCAAGTCGCGCCAGGTGCTCGACTACATTCTCGTCGGCCAGCGGCCCTGGGGTCTTCAACTCAACCGCGACGAGACGCGGCTCTATGTTGCAAACGGTCTTTCCGATGATGTGACGATCATCGACACCGCGTCCGACAGGGGATTGATTTCGGTTCCTGTCGGCCAGATTCCGTATGGCATCCTGATTGATGATAACTAAGTTACTTTCCGGCCTGTTGGTGCTGCTGGCGCTGGCCCCGCCGGCATCGGCGCAGGAGCAGAACGTCAGCATCGCCTTTATCGACCGGGCAGGCGATCCGTTCTATGCACCATCGGAGGGTTACGGCGGCATCTACCGTGTCGATCGCGGTTCGGTCATCGCAGGCGCCGAACTGGCCATCAAGGACGCGAAGATCCTGGAGCGTGCCGAGAACGTGAAGTTTACCCTGGTTCACCGTACACTTGAGGCCGGTGAGACAGTCGAGGCATCCCTTCTGGAACTTGCAAAGAGCGGCGCGCCCGTCGCCGCGATCCTCGATCTGCCCCTGGACGAGGTGGAAGCCGCTTCACAGGGCGCCAGCCTGCCGTTGTTCAACATCCGCCATCGCGACGTCGGATTGAGGCAGCGGACCTGCAACACCCGGCTGTTTCACACCATTCCCAGCGATGCCATGTTGCAGGATGGCCTGGTTCAGTATCTCCGCGCGGCCAATTACAACGACGTCCTGGTGATCGAGGGCGACTCGCCCGCCGACCAGGCGATTTCGAAAGCATTTCAGGTTTCGGCGAAGAAATTCGGTCTCGATGTCGCGGAGGTGCGCCAGTTCGTGCACGGCAACGATCCCCGCCAACGGGACCTCAACAATCCACGGCTGCTGACAGGCGGAGCGGACTATGGTGTTGTGTTCGTGGCCGACGCGTCGCGCGAGTTCGGCCGCTATCTGCCCTACGACACTTATCTGCCGCGGCCTGTCGTCGGCACGGCGGGTCTTGTGCCACACGCCTGGCATCCGCTGTGGGAACGCCACGGCGGGCCGCAGCTCAGCCGCCGCTTCTATCGGCTTGCCAAGCGCGACATGACCGATGAGGACTGGGCCGCCTGGGCCGCCGTGCGTTCCGTCATCGAAGCATGGATTAGGAAGGGGGACTCGCTGGAAGCAAGCCTGCTGGCACCGGATCTCGAACTCGAACTTTATAAGGCCTACGCAGGCTCATTTCGTCCGTGGAATCATCAGCTGCGGCAGGGTATCTTGCTGGCAACCGAGGAAGCGGTGATTGGCCTGGCGCCAGTCGAGGGAGCCCTGCACCAGTTCGATGTTCTCGACACGTTGGGACAGGATGAGCCGGAGTTTGTCTGCAACCATTAGTTCGCCGAGAAGGAGCCGTCGCCAATCGGCTCTCTGTCGTGCTTTCAAAGCGCTGCAATCATGGGGTCTGGCAAGGAGGGCTCGCCCATGACCTCGGCACCAGCTTTGCGACTATTCCGGGAGAGAACGGAATCCCTGGGCACGTGGCCGTCGCATCAAGGGATATCAGGCAATCGATATTCATGGACGGGTAAGCGACCGTGCCACTCGCTTCGAGGACATGCGGGGCGCACTCTTGGTCATCGGGAATAAGATTGCTTCTGATTTTAATGTCGAAACCTCTCTCTCACAACGTCATCCCCATTGTGAACAGCTGAAGTCCGGCCTTCATTGCCAAATGTTCCTCGTAGCGCACATGCATCCTGTGCTTGAGGCGTATGGCGGCGGACTGCCAAACTCAGTGCAAGGACATCGACTTTGGAGAGAAGTGTAATTCCACAAGTCGTTTGATGACGGATCGCCAGCCGGTCGCTGAGGCAGCGTCGCCGCTTTCCTCGCAGAACCTTGCACGTTGATAGGCAACCACTGCGCACTGGTCTCCGAACCGTTTGATCAGTGCAACTGCAGCGCGATCAACGTCGAAAGCCTGTCTTGATCCCATCATTCATACGCGCCCCGTTCTCGCGATTTTGGCATCTACAAGTGGTATTGCGTTTTATTGCGTATCACTTATATTGCCCCAAAATCAACGACTTGAATAACAATATGCATGAGAATGCATAATTTTGCACTTGATCTGTCTCGATCAAGTTTCTTCGATGGATGGGGGTCACGCTATGGAAATGCAGGGGAGCCGGGTGATCGCTGCAGATCAGGCGGTGGTGTGGGCTGCGCTTCTGGACCCCGAGGTTCTCAAGGCCTGTGTGCCGGGATGTACCGAGTTGGCTGGCTCGCCAGCGACGGGGTTCGAGGCGACCGTTATTCAAAAGGTCGGCCCGGTGAAGGCGACGTTCAAAGGTGCCGTGACGCTTTCTGACATGGATGCTCCCAACTCGCTGAAAATCGAGGGCGAGGGCAAGGGTGGCCCGGCAGGTTTCGCCAAGGGTGGCGCGAAGGTGCGGCTCGCTCCCCATGTGAACGGGACCGAGATCACTTACGATGTCGAGGCCAAAATTGGCGGCAAGCTCGCCCAGCTCGGCTCCCGCATCATCGACAGTTTCGCCAAGAAAATGGCTGACCAGTTCTTTCAGAGCTTCCAGGAAGTCGTGGAGGGACAAATGGGAGAGCCGAATTCGGCGCCGGACGGTGTTGCAGCGTCGGATGGTGAGGCAGACGAGCCGGTCAAGAAGACGAGCTGGTTCAAGCGGCTGACGGGCGGAGGCCCTTCGGCATCGGAATAGGGAGGAAAGACATGGTAGCTCTATCGGTAAAAGTAAATGGCAAGGCGGTGTCGCAGGACGTTCCGGATGAGACGTTACTGTCAGACTTCCTGCGCGAACAATTGCGACTGACCGGCACCCACATTGGCTGTGACACGTCGCAGTGCGGTGCCTGCGTCGTGCATGTGGACGGCAAGGCCGTGAAGTCGTGCACGATGCTCGCAGCAGAAGCGGATGGAGCCGAGATCACGACCATCGAGGGAATCGCGAAGGGCGATAACCTGCACCCCATGCAGCAGGCGTTCAACGAACATCATGGCCTGCAGTGCGGTTTCTGTACGCCCGGCATGATCATGTCCGGCATCGACATGGTGAAGCGTTACAAGGCAGCGGGCGCGGAGTTGACTGAAGCTGCGATACGGCACGAACTCGAGGGCAACATCTGCCGGTGCACGGGTTACCACAACATCGTCAAGTCGATTCAGGACGCGGCCGACCGGATGTAGGCGGCAAGGGAGGAAACAGCAATGAGCACGGGCATTGGCGCCAGCGTAAAGCGCAAGGAAGACAAGCGTTTCATCACCGGCAAGGGCAAATATACCGACGACATCCGATCGGAGAACCAGTCTTATGCTGCCTTCGTTCGTTCACCCCACGCGCATGCAAAGGTCAATGGCATCGATGCATCGGCGGCGGAAGCGATGGATGGCGTGATTGCCGTCCTCAATGGCAAGCAGCTTGTGGCCGACGGCATTGGCAATCTGATCTGCGGTTGGGCAATCACGTCGCGTGACGGTACTGGCATGAAGATGGGTGCGTGGTCGGCGCTTGCCACCGACCGGGTCCGTTATGTGGGTGACGCGGTGGCCGTGGTCATCGCTGACAGTAAGGAAGCGGCCCGCGCCGCGGCAGAGGCGGTCGAAGTCGACTACGAGGAATTGTCCGCCGTTGTCGCATCGGACAAGGCCCTGGCACCCGGGGCTCCACAAGTTCACGAGGTCGCGCCGGGCAACCTTGTCTTTGACTGGGAAATCGGTGACGAGGCCGCCACAAACGCAGCCCTCGCTGCGGCGGCCCACGTGATCGAGCTGCCAATGACCAACAACCGGCTCAGCCCGAATGCCATGGAGCCACGTTCGGCCATCGCTGTCTATGATGAGGCCGAAGATCATTACACACTATATACAACCAGCCAGAACCCGCATGTGGCCCGATTGGTCCTGTCGGCGTTTTACAACGTGGCACCCGAACACAAGTTGCGAGTGATCGCACCCGACGTGGGCGGCGGCTTTGGATCGAAGATCTACATTTATCCCGAAGAGATTGTTTGCCTCTGGGCGTCGATGAAGACACGGCGCTCGGTCAAATGGACCGCCGAGAGAGCCGAATCCTTCATGACCGACGCCCATGGCAGGGATCATATCTCGACGTTGAAATTGGGTTTGGACGCCAATCACAAGATTGTCGCCTTCAAGGTCGACACCATCGCCAACCTCGGCGCCTACATGTCGCTGTTCTCGTCGGTCACGCCGACCTATCTGCATGGGCTTCTGTGGTCCGGGCAATATGAAATCCCGAACATCTACGGCACCGTGAAGGCAGTTTATACCAACACGGTCCCCGTTGATGCTTACCGTGGCGCGGGGCGCCCCGAGGCCTGCTACATGGTCGAGCGGATCATGGAGGTCGCAGCGCGTAAGCTCGGCGTCGATCCGGCCGAGTTGCGCAACAAGAACTTTATCCGCCAATTCCCCTACCAGACGCCAGTCATCCTGACTTACGATTCCGGCGACTTCGAAGGCAATCTGAGAAAGGCGCAAGCGGCGGCGGATGTGGCTGGATTCCCGGCGCGCAAGGCCGCTTCAGCAGCGAAGGGCAAGCTCAGGGGGATTGGATACTCGTGCTACATCGAGGCTTGCGGCATAGCACCATCAGCTGCCGTCGGATCACTGGGTTGCGGTGTGGGCCTGTGGGAATCGGCAGAAGTCCGGGTCAACCCCGTCGGCACCATTGAAGTCCTGACCGGCAGCCACAGCCATGGCCAGGGTCACGAGACGACGTTTGCCCAGATCGTATCTGAGCGTTTCGGCGTGCCCATCGACAACATTGCCATCGTTCATGGCGACACCGACAAGGTGCAGTTCGGCATGGGCACTTACGGCTCGCGTTCCGGTGCTGTCGGAATGTCCGCCATCGCGAAGGCGATGGACAAGGTCGAGAGCAAGGTGCGCAAGATCGCTGCCCACGTCTTGCAGGCGGACGAGAACGATCTGGTCATGGAGGACAGCCAGGTCAAGGTGAGGGGGACAAACAAGGCCATGGGCTGGCACGAGGTGGCGCTTGGCGCCTACACTGCGCACAACCTCCCCGCGGGAATGGAACCCGGTCTGAAGGAG
>CAZECZ010000102.1:0-16805 GCA_964510815.1 uncultured Aestuariivirga sp. | reverse complement strand
GCCAGAACATCAAAAAGCACTTGCCAACAGGAGGCCGTCCACACATGCCACTGAAAATTGTTGTCCATGGTTTCCGCAACAAATCTTAAGAAGGTTTCAGCGGCTCTGAAGATCGTATCTGTCGGCTTCGGACAGCTCGAAGTCGGGCGCCATTTGATTTGCGGCGGCAATTGGGCGATGGCAGGTGCCACAACAGCCGTACTGGCCGCGGCTGCGACACCTGCCGATCAGATAAGATTTCGACGATCCAATTGATTCTCGCAAGTATTGTGGGCCCTTCCGGTACTTGTTTTTGCAACAGACGGTTGAGAGGATATCCTCGTCCTCCGGCATTATCTGCAATCCGGTATTCCCGGCAATCATTCGTCCGTAGGGCTAAATATGGGTTATGATGCCAGGGAGTTGAAGGAGTGAAAGCCCATGCAACGCACCCGCCTGGAGCGTGATTCGATTGGTGAAATGCGGATTCCTGTTGATGCTGATTACGGCATCCATACCGCGCGGGCGGCTGAGAACTTTCCGATCACGGGCATCCTGCTCCGGCATTTCCCGGAGTTTGTGCAGTCGCTTGCCATGACCAAGAAGGCGGCTGCCATGGCCAATCGCGAGCTCGGCAAGCTGAAGCCGGATATCGCTGCGGCGATCGTCTCCGCGTGCGACATGCTCATCGCCGGCGATGGCTTGAACCACTTCATCGTCGATATGCTGCAAGGTGGAGCCGGAACGTCGACCAACATGAACGCCAATGAAGTGATCGCCAACATGGCCCTCAAGCTCATGGGCAAGCAGCGCGGCGACTACAGCGTCATCAATCCCAACGACCATGTCAATCTGTCCCAATCGACAAACGACGTTTATCCGACCGCAGTGCGGTTGACCATTCTCCGCGCCTGCCCGGACCTCATCACAAGCCAGGAAGCACTGAAAGACGCCCTGATTGCAAAGGCCCTGGAATTTGACGATGTCATCAAGGTTGGCCGCACCCAGCTCATGGATGCAGTACCCATGACAATGGGTTCAGAGTTCCGCGCTTTCGCCATTACCGTCGGAGAGGACGTCGATCGCCTGAAGGAGTTCGCCAATCTGCTGCGGGAGGTCAATCTCGGCGGCACCGCGATCGGTACCGGTATCAACACACCGACTGGCTATTCCGCGCTCGTCATTCGCTATCTATCGGAGATCTCTGGCGTTCCAATGGTTCCCGCTGCGGACTTGATTGAAGCGACATCGGATCTCGGTGCCTTCATCACCTTTTCCGGCGTCCTGAAGCGTATCGCGGTCAAGCTTTCGAAAACCTGCAATGACCTGCGATTGTTGAATTCGGGCCCCCGCGCGGGCCTGGGAGAAATTCGCCTGCCCGCAGTTCAAGCCGGGTCCTCCATCATGCCCGGCAAAGTGAACCCTGTTATCCCGGAAGTCGTCAACCAGATTGCCTACCAGGTCATTGGCAACGATCTCACCGTTACGCTTGCGGCCGAGGCCGGTCAATTGCAGCTCAACGCAATGGAACCTGTGATCGTCCTCAATATATTGCAATCCATGCGCATGTTGATGAGGGGTATGGAAACACTTCGCACCAAGTGCATTGAAGGAATCGAAGTCGACCGTGACCGCTGCCGCGAACTGCTGGATGGCTCGCTCATCACAGTCACCGCCCTCAATCCCTTCATCGGTTATGCTGAAGCGAGCCGTGTTGCGAAGGTGGCGCTCAAGAGCCGCCGCAGCATTCGCGAGGTTGTGCTGGCTGAAGGGTTGATGACGGCAGAGCAACTCGACGCCGCTTTCGCCACCCGTAACCTGCTTGGTGGCAAGTAACGCCGACTCCTGCCCCGCATGTCAGGGCCAGCAGGACGAATATTACAACCCCCAACGTAGCGAAGGCGTATGCACGGGTGCATCCCACCCCTTGGCAATCTCGTCATCAAGCATTGTCACGGTGATGGAACATCCGGCCATGTCGAGCGAAGTGACATAGTTGCCAACCAGCGCTCGCGCTGGGCGGATGCCATGCTTCTCCAGTTGGACTTGGGCGGCGTGATACATCAGATAGAGCTCCATGGCCGGAGTGCCGCCAAATCCGTTGATGAACAGCAATGCGTCGCCCTTGACACCGAGATCGCCGGTAATGGCGGCAACCATTTCTTCCGCGATCTCGTCGGCCGATTTGAGGGTGACCCGGCGCCGGCCAGGCTCACCATGGATTCCGACTCCCATCTCCATCTCGCCGTCACCGATCTCGAACGTGGGCCTGCCTGCGGCAGGCACCGTGCAACTCGTCAAGGCAACACCCATCGAGCGCGTGGCCTTGTTCACCTTGTCGCCCAAGGCCTTGAGACTCTTGAGATCCGCACCTTGTTCGGCAGCTGCGCCAACCACCTTTTCGACTACGAGCGTCCCGGCAACGCCGCGCCGCCCCGTCGTGAACAGCGAATTCTCGACTGCGACATCGTCGTCAGTGATAACGGTTTCGACCTCCCGCCCGCACATCTCCCGCGCCATGTCGAAGTTCATGACATCGCCTTCATAATTCTTGACGATGAACAGCACGCCGGCGCCAGAGTCGATCGCATCGGTAGCGGCCATCATCTGGTCTGGTGTCGGTGATGTGAAGACCTGCCCGGGGCAGGCTGCATCCAGCATCCCATGCCCCACAAAGCCAGCATGGAGCGGCTCATGACCGGAACCGCCACCAGATAGGAGGCCGACCTTTCCGGGCTTCAGGACTTTCCGCTTCACGAACTTGTGTTCGGCACCAAGCGTCACGATGTCGGCGTGCGCGGCCGCGAAGCCGTCGAGGCTTTCCGTCAGCACATTCGCCACGTTGTTGATGAACTTCTTCATCGGCGTTTCCCTTTCGCATTTGTGTTGTCCAGCAGCCCCGCAAGCTGGCTGATGAAAGCGGTAACAATGGCATGAAGTCTCGCGTTGCGCGATTCGTCCCCGAGGTCGGGCAAGAGAATGTGACGCACCTGCGGCTCTTGAAAGCTTGGCACCCGACCGGGATGGGCAAGCTCATAGAGATCCATGAAGGCCCGCTGTTCACTCTTTGAGAAGTGGCAGACGTCGAAGATTGTCGCAAGATGCGTGGCGGGAACCGGCGTCGCGTAGACTGGATTGGTGATCTGGCTCACGAAGCTGCGATTCCGTGCCAGTGCGGCCGCAAGCTTCTGCCGGGTGCCGGACGGCCTCCGCTCGAGAACCGAAGCCAATATCTGTTTGTAGGCTGCAACGGCATCGGCAGCGGCATGGGTGCGTAGTGCAGCATCGGCCATGTCACAAGGTCCTGAGAGCTGCCTTGATACGGCCAAGGCGGGCGGGAGCGACCGACAGTGACGACAGCCCCGCGTCAAGCAGTCCCTCGAGGAACTGCGGGTCGCTGGCCATGTCACCGCACAGGCTGACCGGAATGCCTTGGGCTCGGCCATAACCAGCCACGGACGCGATCAGTCGCGTCACGGCTGGATGTCCGGCATCGTTGAGCGGCGCAACGTTCGCGTCATCGCGTGAGGTCGCCGTGACGTATTGTGTGAGATCGTTAGAGCCGATGGAAAAGAAGTCGGCCTTGGAAAAAAAGTCTGGCGCGATTGCGACTGCAGGCACCTCGACCATGATGCCGAGTGGCGGCCGGATCGCCGCAATCCCCTCCTGCGCAAGTTCTGCGACGCAGGCGTCAAGCAATTCGGCAGTCTGGTCCAGCTCGGCAGGGATTGTCACCATGGGGATCATGATCTTTAGCGGCCCATGCGCAGCGGTACGGGCCAGCGCCCTCAGCTGGGTGCGGAACACGTCTGGCCGCGACAAGGTCAGCCGGACTCCGCGAAGTCCCAGGAACGGATTGCGTTCGCCGACGGGTGTCAGGCCGCTCACCGGCTTGTCGCCACCAATGTCCAGAGTGCGGATCGTGACTGGCCGCCCATCAGCCCATTCAACGAAACGGCGATAGGCCTTGTATTGCTGTTCCTCATCCGGCAGCGGCGCACCGTCCCGGAAAAGGAACTCCGAGCGCATGAGGCCGATGCCATCGCAACTGCGAACATCGATGTGGTCGAGTTCCTCTACTGCTGCCACATTGATAAGAATTTCAATCCGCTCGCCGGATCCCCGGCAAGCAGGGTCTAGCAAATGGTGGTTCTCCGCCCGCCGCCGTTCCACATCAGCGGCGTGGCGGATGCGAAAGTCCGAGCATTCATCGGGATGAGGGTCGACAATGACGCGTCCTGTCGCGCCATCGATCGCCAACATCCCCGTACTGCCAACGATGGCGTCTCCGAGACCAACGACCATCGGAATACCTCGGGCTCGCGCGAGCATCGCGACATGGCTCGTCGTGCTTCCACCACTGAGTGCGATGGCGCCGCCCCGTGACCAATCTGTTTCGAGAAATATCGTCGGTGCCAGGTCATCGCCCACCAGCACCATCCCGTCAGAACGGGATGTTTCGGCTTCACCAACAAGATGGCGCAGCACCCGGTCCCTGAGGTCCTTGAGGTCCGCCGCGCGTGCCCGGAAGTAGTCATCGTCCGATGCCTCATAGCCCTCGATCTCGGGATGTAGGGCTGCCGTCCATGCGATATCGGCTGGTTCTCCGGTCTCGATGGAGGCGAGCGCCGGCGCCGACAACGAGTCGTCCTCAAGCATCGCGACCTGGAACGCCAGAATATCCGCGGCATCGCCATCGACCTGTGTCATGAGGTCGCTCAACTCAGCAATCGCGGCGGCAATGGCCGCCGTCAGCGCTTCACGCTCCGCTACGGAATCGCTCGATGGTATCCGCCTCTTTGTTACCGCATGCAGCGACCGTACAGGACCGAGAAACAGTCCATCGGAAGCTCCTATCCCCTGCAGTTCAAGCGACATGCCCGCCTTCATCAAAGTCGCGCTCCACCAGGCCGGTCAGGGCGGTCACGGCGGCTGCAGCGTCAGCACCCGTTGCCCGGACATGCAAGGTGCTGTCCTGTTTCGCCTTCATGGCCATCACTTTCACGATACTCTTCGCATCGATCCAGGGGCCATCGGAAGACCCGGCGATCTCAATCACCGCACCGAACCCTTTGGCCAACTTCGTGAGTTTCACCGACGGACGCGCATGAAGCCCGACATTGTGGGTAATGATAACTGATCCCGTGGCCCATTCACTCATTGCGGTGACAACTCCTCGGCCGTCCGCTTGACATCAGCAAGCGATCCACCACCTGAGGCTTCAGTGGCGGCCATGACGGCCCCTTCGACGACTGGCGCATTGCAGATCACGATTCGGGAGCGCCGCTCTTCCGGCATCAATTCGATGGCCATCTCGCTATTGGTCTCTGCACCACCCAGGTCAACCAGGATTGCAACACCGGCGTCTGACCATGCTGTTTCGATGGCTGCCATGATCATCTCGACACTGGTTCCAAGCCCACCGTCGGGATCGCCGCCACAGTAACCGAGCGGCACCTCGTCACCCACCATCTGGCGCACCATGTCGGCCGCACCTTTGGCGACATCCGGTGAATGAGACACAATCACGATTCCAACGTTCCCGCTCATGCTTTTCCCTCCAGCACGTCACAAATGGCATCGATCATGATCTGGCTGGAACGTGCGCCCGGGTCCATGTGGCCAATCGAGCGTTCCCCGAGAAATGACGCCCGCCCGCGTATGGCCTTCATCGGAATCGTGCCTTCGGCGCTCTCTTGTGCCACGGTACGGATACTGTCAAAATTCGCAGCCCCGCTTCCAAGATGGGACGTAACGGGGCCCAAGACGTCGAGCATCGTCTTGTTATTGAAATCGGCCTTGCCGCGCGCCTTGATGGCGTCCACTGCAATATTACAGGCACGGCTCACATCCGCCATCGTCGGCTCGTTCGGAAGCTCCTTGCCGAGCGTCATGAAGAGTGTGCCGTAGAGCGGCCCGGACGCACCCCCCACCTTCATCACCAAGGTCATGCCGATGGCTTTCAGGGCATCCGGTAGCGGTTTGGCAAAGATGTTCGCGCCATCTGCCAGGACGGCTTCAAAGCCCCGTTTCATATTGAGGCCGTGGTCGGCATCGCCGATAGCCGAGTCGAGGGCCGTCAACTCTTCCGCTGCTGCAATGACACGAGCCGCCATGGCCTCGATGATGGGCTGAAGAGGAGGAGACATTCACGTGCCCTTGGATGTTTAGTAATGTGTTTAGTGAAACACAATCCACTAAACATCGCAAGCCCGGCAGTGTGCAGGTGCAATATCGCCGTCGCGCAGCCGTCAGGTCTGAGGCCGGAGCGTCCGCAACCGGCTGACGGCGAGCCAGAATGCGTCGACGGGTTGCTCGCGCAACCAGCGGAGCGCAACGGCGCTGACGCCGATCCAGTAGGCATAGGTGACGAGCACCGCATAGGCTGCACCTTCCACGCCCATTGCCGGCGCCAGCAGGGCGCTCGATCCCACGAGCACCATGAGCGACGTCACGGCCACCCCCATGTTGATGCTTTGGATCCCGCTGAGAGTCAGGAGATGGGCGCTAGGTCCGGCCAGTGCTCGGACCAACTGTGCTGCAAGAAGGATCAGAAGTACGCGGCTGGCTCCCGCAAACTCGGGACCGAAGATTGCCAGCAGGTAGGGGCCGAAGAAGTAGATCACCACCATGCTGCAAAGCGTGATGAGCGAAGGCACGACAATCGAACGCCAGGCAGCGCGGTGCAGGCGATGGTGATCCCCGCTATGGCGTGCGTCTGCCATGTCCGGCACGACCATTTGCTGGCCGATCTGGACGAAATATCCGACCAGCAGTGCCAGTTTGAGGCACAGGCCGAAGATGGCGACATCACTGCTCGACAGAAATGGCACCACCGCGATGATCCCGACGTCGGCGAAGAAGTTCGTAAAGATGGCCAGGAGGATCAACTGCCAGGCCTCGGAGCGCCAGCGCCATCCGACTGCGGGTTGAGAAACGGGCGCCCATCGGACGGACGGCATGTGCTTGCTCAGCATGAATGCGACGATAAGCGCCAAAGACATGGTAATGCTTGCGAAGATCAGCATTGCGATGCCCGCCGTCACACCGATACCCATCAAACCAACGGCGGCCACGAGGACGAAGAACAAGATCGGCCGTGCAAGTCCCTCCGGCATGTAGCACAAGGCGAATTCACGAATGCCCCCGGCCACGTTCGTAAGAATGTTGAGAACCACGATGGCGAGGATCATCCAGCCGGCGATCACGTAGGCATATCGTCCGGACGCGTCGGCATCCGGCCAAGCAAGGGCCCAGATGGTGACGCCCGCCGCCATCAGGCATGCGCAAATCAGGCCTTCGCGAACGGCATGTCCGGTGAATGCACTTAACAATCCGCCGTCCTGCTTGTTCCGGTACCGGCCGGCAAAGCGGGCAGCGATCTGCGGATAGCCTTGGGCGGAGATGACCCCAAGGACCGCCGCCAGACTGCTGGCGGCATAGAACAATCCCAGGTGATGCGCGCCCATCAGCCGCACAAGGAGAATCTGCGTCAGGAAGCCGATTCCGGCGCCAGCCAGGCGTGACAGCATGATCATGGCGGAATGGGAAGCCAGGGACTTCAGTTTGCTCAATGCGGACATGGGACCCGAGAAAGGAAATGCGCACAGCCGCATACTGTCGCGGCTGTGCTGAAGGAGAATTAGAGTGAAAGTGCGGCGCGAACGTCTGCTGGCCACGTCGCCGTATCGAGACCATGCACGGCGAACATGGCAACAGCCAGCCGGTCCATGCCGAATGCGACACAGCCCGAATGAGCGGGCTCGCCGCTGCCAAGCTTCATGTCCCATACCTGGCCGAAGTGCTCCTTGTGATAGTTGAAGCTCATGCAGGCCGTCTGCTTCTCGGTCGACCGGACAGGGATGAGCAGCTCGAATTTCAGCGCCGCCTGAAGCTGGGCGACGGCTTTGATCTGCCCCATGCGGCCAAAGAACGGATCGCTTGCCTGCTCGAGCGTGAAGGGAAGCGCAAGGCGGTTGGCGATCTCCTGCGCCCGGTCCATCCAACGTTGCCGGAAGGACGACACCTGCTCAGGAGCGCCGATGCACACATATTCGCGCATACGGAAGGACTGGAACCTGTCGATCTCCTTCGACGGTTCATGCCGGAACACATCTGCAGCGATGTCGAACACATAGCCCTGATCTGGCACAGTGCCCCGTTCAGCCGCGATCGGATAGACGGGGTAGCATGCTGCCGGCGAGAGCACCAAGTCGGCAGGCGTCAGCGAGGTTGTCCAGTCGCCACCGGCGTCGTGACGGCCGACGGCGCTGTTGATCTCAGCCTCGCTGCCATGCAAGGCGCAGACACAGCCCAACAGATTGGGGAAGCTCTTGAGATAGCCGGACTTTTCCAGCTGTGCGCGGCTCATCACCGGCGGAAACCGCAGGATTTCAGCTTCCGGATCACGATAGGACGAAATCAGAGCGGCGAGCTTTTCGACGATAGTTTCATAGATCGCGGTCCGTGCATGGACGCCTTCGGCACCCATGGGACGAAACAGGTCCGCGGCCATGCCATCGATCCTGGCAGTATTGATTGTGGTGCCAGGGCGGGCGGGCGTGAACGGCATATTCATGGCAAGATCTCCGGATGCGGCGTTGTTCAGTTGCGAATGGTCTGCGGCACACCGCTCATCAGCATGGCACCGGCCATGCTTGCGGTGATGCGGTCATTGTTGATCATGATCGGCGAAGACAGGACGTCGCGAAGGTGCCGCCCGATGCTCACGTCACCGTCGTTGCGATATCCTGCGAGCCCGCAGGTCCGGTAGCAGCTCATCACGGTCTCGACGGCGAGTTCGGATGCGTCAACTTTGGTCATCGCAAGCGCCGTCTGGTAGTCAAGCGAACCGGACGCACGATGATCCTGGTGGCATTCCTCGTAGCGTTCGATGGCATTCGACAGCATGCTCCGCAGGAGCCGGAGTTTCGACTTCGCTTCGCCAAGTCGGGATGCGGCAGGCGGTGTTTGGCCGTTTGATCCGCGCATGGCCTTGCGCACGAACAGCTCTGCCTTCTGCACAGCCGCCGCGGCAACGCCCGCCCAGACGCTGGACCAGAGGATATGAGCAGCAGGCGTCATGGTCTGCGTGTGGATTCTGTCATAGGGCACCGGCAGAAGCTGGTCGGCGATCCCGGCTGCGGTGAGCTTGAAGCCCGTGCTGCAGGTCCCGCGCATGCCGAGTGTATCCCATCCACCCGTCAACGCGAGCTGATAGTCTTCCTTCACGAAGACAGCGAGAACCTGATCGGACGAGTCTGAGGCCTCACTGCGGCGCGCAGTCGTCACGACGCCATCCGCATAGGCACCATAGGAAATGACCGAAGCATCGCGATCAAGCGAAATGCGGCCATTGTCATATTGAATGGCGGCCGCGCTCGAACGGACATTGCCGCCGCCCATGCCTTCGGTGGTAGAAGACGCAAAGAGAAGCTGATCCCGGTCAAGGCGGCGCAGGAGATCCTCCTGCCACTCGACACCCACTCCATGATTGACGATGCAGGCCACCTTGACGAGGTGCATGGCGTAGATCATGCCTGTTGAACCACAGGCCATGCCCAGCTGATAGCAGACTTCTGCCGCGTCCGACATGCAGGCACCTTCACCACCCAGATCTTGCGGAACCTGTATGCTCAGGAGTCTCTGAGCCCTGATCTCCGCGAAGGCTTCGGCTGGAAAGCGGGAATTCGCGTCCACATCGGCCGCATACTTGAGGGCAACCTTGGCTGCCGCCTCAGCCCGTGACTTGAGCGATCCTCGCAAGTCTGCGCCGCCAGTCGGATTGGGAAGGCGTGCCTCGACATTCATCTTGTTCATTTCGGAACTCCCGCGTTGATGCAGAAGATGAAGCAAGCGCGATGCCCGATGCCGTGTTCAGTCCTGGTACAGTGTCGCTCCGGTTAACAAATCGCTAATTGCTCATGGCCATCCATTTACGGTGAATGTTCATCATGAATGAGTGAAATGCTCTTCAAATTTCGCGGAACCACATAGTCTGTGGGGATCGCATTCCGTTGTCGAGGTCACGAACATGCAACATGTCAATATGGGACAGCTAATGAATGACGGCCCAGCAATCCTCACCAATAGTGAGAGTCCGTTGCAGGTCGTCATGAAGGTTCTGCATGATATCCGTACGCTTCAGTCCGACGGACGTCCCTACGACAAGGACTCCAACCTGACTGACGCCGGCTTCACGTCCGTCGAAATGGTCAAGGTGATGTTGGGAATCGAAGCGGCCTTTGACGTCATGATCCCGCAAGAGATGATAACGCCTGAGAACTTCACCTCCGGCGCGACCATTTCGAAGATGGTCGAGACACTCCACGCACAAGGCTAATTCCGCGAGAGGGATTTCACAGGGGAAGCGGACTATGGCCGCTTGTCTTTTGCATATTTAGGTGGTCATACCGCCTGGACGGCTTTGGTTAGTGCATCGAAAGAGCTCGCGAAGATTGCATGCGCGGAGGTCGCTAACTTCTCCTCCAGCCCGCTGCGTAGCTCCACTGCGGGAAAATTCTGCGCCAGTGATGGGTCGCGAGTCCTCTCCGCCTTGGTCCGGAAGTTCTCCATGCGGATGACAGTCTCGTCGTCAAAGTAATTCTCGGGTATGTCCGGGTGGTCATCCCGTTCGCCCCGCAGAAACCGGCCGACGTCACGGCGATACTCCTTCATCAGCGAATCCGCGGCATATTCAGGATGGCCCTGAAGAAATATGAACCGGCTACGGTAGGTCCTGGCGAAGACATCGACATGACCTCCGGCAGCCTGGGAGATGATCTCGTAGCCATTCGCCAGAAGATCCGCAGGCCGGATCCCGTTCAGCCTGGAATGGCAGGTGCTCAATGTTTCCGGCAGTCCTCCAAAACGGCCCGCGGGACTGACATCACATGCAAGCACTCCCGATTTCTTCTGCGGCAGGCGATGCCGTTCGATTCCATCAAGGTGCAACACTGCAGCATGGGCAGCAAGGCATGACCACAGTGTCGTGCGGGTGTGCTTGCTTGCCCAATCCACAAGGCTCGTGATGTTAGGCCAATAGGGCTCTTCGTCCAGTCGCGCCGCCTTGGGCTCATTGCCCGTCACCACCAGTGCATCGGGCCGTGTGTGGTAGAGCTGGTCAACAGGCTCGGCATTTTGCTCGAGATAGCGCCTCGCCTCTTCGCCGCGCGGCACGGAGGGAATGTGATAGTAGCGGAGCTCCACGGCGCCGCCTGTCGCCAGCGTCACCAGGCCGGAGAACTGACGATATGTTGCAACGAGAGCCGTGTCGGGCATGTTGTTGACGATGGCAACCTTGAGAAGCTGCTCAGGCCCCTTGTTCGAGCCCGGGACGCGGGCTACCGGCGTACTCCGCTGGGACCGATCGAACATCACATTCATGGCAAGCCCTCTCTATTCCGCCGCAAGGGGCCGGCGCAGTCGCCCCGTTGCTGCCGTCAGTGCCTGGTCAATGTCTTCGAGGATGTCGTCGATATGCTCGATGCCGATGCTGAGCCGGATTGTTTCCGGCCGCACCCCGGCCTTGATCTGGTTTTCCGGCGACATCTGGCGGTGGGTTGTTGATGCGGGATGACAGGCAAGTGACTTTGCATCACCGATGTTCACCAGCCGCGTCACCAGCTTCAGCGCGTCGTAGAACCGTTTACCTGCGTCCAGACCACCTTCGACGCCGAAGGTGAAAAGCGAAGAGGAGCGGCCGTCGAGATACTTCCTGGCGAGTTCGAAGTAGGGATTTCCTGGAAGCCCCGCATGGTTCACCCAGGCAACCCGCGGATCGGCATCGAGAAACGCTGCCACGGCGAGCGCATTCGATACATGCCGCTCCATGCGCAAAGCCACTGTCTCCATGCCTTGCATCAGGAGGAATGCGCTGAACGCGGGCAGGATGGCGCCGGTGTTGCGCTGGTAGACACTCCGGCAGCGTTCGATGTAGGCCATGGGACCAAACCGGTCCGCATAGACCATACCGTGGTACGAAGGGTCCGGTTCATTGAACATCGGGAACCGGCGCGGGTCGGCGTTCCAATCGAACCGGCCACTGTCGATGATGGCGCCTCCCATTGTCGTGCCATGCCCGCCGAGAAACTTTGTCAGTGAATGGACCACAATGTCTGCACCATACTCGATGGGTTTCAGCAGAACTGGTGTGGCCACCGTATTGTCTACGATGAGTGGAACGCCGTGCGCATGCGCTGCCTTCGCCAGTGCTTCGATATCGCAGATATTCCCGGCCGGATTTCCGATGCTCTCGCAGAATACAGCGCGTGTCTCCTCGTCGATTAGAGCCTCGATGTCTTCAACCTTGTCGCTCGCCGCAAAACGCGGCGTGATGCCCTGCTTGGTGAGGATGTGGGTGAACAGCGTGTGGGTCGTGCCGTAGAGCTGCGGAACTGAAACAATATTGCCGCCGCAATCCGCCACATTGGACAATGCATAGTGAAGCGCAGCCTGACCGCTTGCCAGCGCGATGGCGCCGACGCCACCTTCCAGCGCCGCGATGCGCTTCTCCAGAACATCGACGGTTGGATTGGCAATGCGGCTGTAGCGGAATCCGGGTTCTTCGAGATTGAACAGCGCAGCGCCGTGATCGGCGCTGTCAAACGTGTAGGCAACGGTCTGATAGATCGGCACCGCAACCGCCTTGGTGGTCTCTTCAGGTTCGTAGCCTGCATGTATGGCCAGTGTTTCCGCACGCATCTTCTGACCTCATCTCCTGATCGCGGCTCATGGAAGTCCGCCATGACAAAACATATAAAATTTGCGGCATCCCCGCAGTCGGCATCGCGTGGAAACCTTAATCGTTCACCCTGCTAGAGGTATTTTCGGCATCGCATCCCTCCAAATTCAGAATGGCACACGATGAGCAAGACGATCCCAAATCGGTACATCTGGAATTGAGTCATGAACGTGCGTCTGCAGGATCTGCTTCCATCGCCGGGCCATCCTACGAGCTCAGCGTCGGTGGCATGGATGGAGGCACTCGCCGCAACCGCGCCAATCGAAAAGAATCCGGCACGGCTACTGTCTCATGTCATTGCGGAACGCGCCGCGAGTCATGGCGCGGCGCCGGCGCTCCTCTCCGAGCGCGAATGCTTCTCGTTCTCCGAACTGAACAATCGTATCAATTCCTATGCGGCGTGGGCTACGTCGAATGGTCTGCTGCATGGGGACCGGGTCGCGTTGCTTATGTCAAATCGCCCCGAGTATGTGGCGATCTGGCTCGGTCTGACCAGCGCCGGCGTGATCACGGCTCTCATCAATACCAATCTTTCCGGCCGGCCTCTCGCTCACTGCCTGGAGCTTGCGCAGCCGCGCGCGATCATTGCCGAGTCGGACTTGCTGAACACCCTGATTGTCAGTGCGCCGGACTGGAGCAATCAGGCGGAAAGGCCTGAAATGTGGTGTCATGGTGCGCCACATCCCATGGCCCGAGAGCTGGTACTCGACCTCAATGCTGGCGTTGATCACACCCTGGAGGATCGCGTCCCTGTCACGATCAATGACACCGCACTCTTGATTTACACCTCCGGCACCACCGGTCTTCCCAAGGCGGCGAAAGTCTCCCATCGCCGCATTCTCAATTGGGCACTCTGGTTCAAGGGAATGCTCGGCAATACCGAGGCAGACCGGATGTATGACTGCCTTCCTCTCTATCACAGCGTCGGCGGCGTCGTTGCCGTCGCAGCGACGCTGGCCGCGGGCGGATCGACGGTCATCGCAGAGAAGTTCTCGGCCCGCGGATTCTGGTCGGATATTCGAAAGTGGAACTGCACGCAGGTGCAATACATTGGTGAGCTCTGCCGCTACCTCCTGAACACGCCGCCGACGGAACAAGATGGCCGACATGGACTTCGGCTCGCTTGTGGGAATGGCTTGCGCGCCGACGTGTGGGACCGTTTCCGGGAGCGTTTTGCCATACCGCAGATCATCGAATTCTACGCTGCCACGGAAGGCAACTTCTCACTGTTCAATTTGGACGGAAAGGTTGGTGCGATCGGCCGTATTCCGTCCTATCTCCGGCATCGCTTTCCGACCGCAATTATCAAGTACGACACGGAAGAAGGCAGGCCATTTCGCGATGATGACGGCCGTTGCGTCCGTGCGGAAACCGGTGAAGCCGGAGAGGCAATCGGCCGCATCGGCAATGGCTCGGATGGGTCGGGACGATTTGATGGCTACACGGATGGTCGTGAGTCAGACAAGAAGATCCTGCGCGACGTGTTTGAACCGGGCGATGCCTGGTTTCGCACCGGCGATCTCATGCGGTTGGATGCAGCGGGGTACTACTTCTTCGTCGATCGTCTTGGTGACACTTATCGCTGGAAGGGCGAAAACGTCTCGACGTTGGAAGTGGCGAATGTCCTGACCCTTTTCCCTGGTGTGAAGGACGCCGTCGTCTATGGCGTAGATGTGCCAGGCGCGGATGGCAAGGCAGGTATGGCCTTCCTCGACACTGTCGAAGGTTTCGATCTGGAAGCATTTCAAGCCTATGCGGCGGATCATCTGCCGGCTTATGCTGTTCCACGCTTCCTCAGGTTGGGCACATCAGCCTCCGTCACAGAGACGTTCAAGCACAAGAAGCAAGATCTGGTACGTGATGGATATGACCCACGGTCATCAAATGATCCGGTATTCGTGTTGTCGGTGGGCAGGTATCGCCAAATGAATGACGCTCAATATGCAACCATCAGAACTGGCGGCGCCAGGTTCTAGCCATAGCGGTCAGCCCAGAATGGTGGCCAGCTTTCGGCCAGCGTCCCCCAATGCAACGTCAGCCTGCGGCAGGAATGCGGGAAGACCATAGAAGGAATGAACCATTCCAGGATGATGCATGTGCCAGACCGGTACGCCCTTGTCCCGCAACAGTGTCTCGTAATGGGATGCTTCGTCGCGGAAGGGATCACATCCAGCCGAGACGATGATGGTCTCTGGCGAGCTGGCGAGATCCCCGTTCTGGAGAGGCGTTGGCAAGTGTTCCGCTCGAGCACCAGTCCCCAGGCAGTCCTCGATGTCGCGCAGAAGGGTTGACCGGTCGATGAGATAGCCGTCGCCATATTCGAGACGCGATGGGAATGTCGCTGCGAGATCGACAACCGGGCAGAGAAGAAGCTGGGCCTTCGGACGATGATTGATGTGCTGGTAGCCATTGCAGCACAGGGTGGCCAGAAGCGCACCCGCCGATTCTCCGGCGATGGCAATCCGGTCTGAATCGATGTTGAGATTGCCAGCATTTGCCGCGATCCAGTCAATGGCAGTGGCTGCGTCTTCCAGGCTGGCTGGAAACCGTGCCTCCGGAGCGAGGCGGTAGTCGATGGACATGACGGTCGCGCTGCTGGCAATTGCGAGACGACGACAAATGCCGTCGTGCGTGTCAATACTTCCGGCCACAAGTCCGCCGCCGTGAAAGAAGATGACGGCTGGTTGAGGGGCGCCATCAATGTCTTGTGCCCGATAAAGTCGCAACTTGATCGACACATCGTTTTCCTGAACGACGATGTCATGGGTGAACGCGATTGACACGGGTTTCTCCCCTATGTCCATGAGTTTGGCGAAGCCCTCGCGACGTGCTGCTGTCGTCAATGTCCCGCTGTTTGCGGAAGTCGGCAGCTTCATCATGTCGAGGAGCCGTTTGGCGCGCGGGTCAAGAGTCATTCACCATGTCTTTCTTTGGTGCAGTGAAGGGCTGCGAGGACAATCGTTTGGTACGCCGCATGCATGACTTGCACCAATTGTCCTCGAACCCGTCAAGGAGCGCCCGCACATGTCGACGAAACCCGTGATCTTTTCGAAGCCCGATGTGGAACTGTCGCCGTCTCCCATCACGCCCCAATGGATCATCGAGGGCAAGCCCAATGCACGCAACAAGATCCTCTCGCAAAGCGAGGACCAGACTGCCTGCACCATCGTCTGGGATTGTACGGGAGGGAAGTTCAACTGGTATTATGATTTCGACGAGACCGTTCATTTCATCGAAGGCAGCGTTACGATTGAGGATGGCCACAGTCCGGCCCGCACGTTGGGCCCCGGCGATGTGATCTTCTTTCCCGCAGGCTCTCATGCCGTGTGGACGGTTCATGGATACATTCGCAAGGTCGCGTTTTGCCGAAAGGTCCTTCCGGCTCCCATTGGCACGCTGATCAAGGGGCTGCGCGCCGTCAAGCATCGCCTTTCACCGCCCAAGGGCGAAGGTTCTCTGATGGGCGCCAACTGAGGATTTGTCATGCTGAAAGCTGTCACTCGCCCCGCCTTCTCCGAAACCTGGACCTTCTTCGACGGTCAATGGCAGCCGGGCAATGTCCCGATCATGGGGGCACGGACCCATGGCGCCTGGCTCGGGTCCACCGTGTTCGACGGCGCGCGGACATTTGACGGGAGAAGCCCCGACCTCGATCTGCATATGAAGCGGGTGAATACCTCTGCCCGGAATTTGGGTCTGCTGCCCCTTGTGTCGGATGATGAGTGGTCCGGACTGGCACGCGAAGGCATTGCGAAGTTTGATCCGTCGAAGGCCCTCTACATTCGGCCCATGTACTGGGCTGAGAATGGCGCTGCAGGCGGTGGCGTGAAGCTCGATCCCGAAACCACCAACTGGTGCCTCTGCATCTACGAGGCTCCGATGCCGCAGCCGGGCAATCTGTCCGTCACGTTGTCGCCGTTCCGCCGCCCCAGCCGCGACACGGCACCTGTCGATGCCAAGGCTGGCTGCCTCTATCCCAACAATGCCCGAGCGCTTGCCGAGGCGGGCGCCCGGGGGTTTGGTAACTGCCTCGTACCTGACATGCTTGGCAACATCACTGAACTGGCGAACGCCAACATCTTCA
>CAZECZ010000101.1:0-16922 GCA_964510815.1 uncultured Aestuariivirga sp. | reverse complement strand
TGTCGAAGAACTTCTCGGCCCCGAGATCAGCACCGAAGCCGGCCTCGGTCACCACATAGTCGGCGAGCTTCATCGCCGTCTTGGTGGCCATCACCGAGTTGCAGCCATGGGCGATGTTGGCGAACGGACCGCCGTGGACGAAGGCTGGATTGTTCTCCAGCGTCTGCACCAGGTTCGGCTGCAGTGCATCCTTGAGCAGCACCACCATGGCGCCGGCCGCCTTGATGTCCTTTGCCAGCACCGGCGACTTGTCCTTGCGATAGGCCACGACGATCTGGCCGATGCGCCGTTCGAGGTCCGCGATGGAGTTCGAAAGACAGAGGATGGCCATGATCTCGGAGGCCACCGTGATGTCGAAACCGGCTTCACGCGGATAGCCATTGGCGACGCCGCCCAGCGAACAGACGATCTCGCGCAATGCGCGGTCGTTCATGTCCATCACCCGCCGCCAGGCGACCCGGCGCAGATCGATGCCCTGCTCATTGCCCCAGTAGATGTGGTTGTCGATCATCGCCGAGAGCAGGTTGTGGGCGCTGGTAATGGCGTGGAAGTCGCCGGTGAAGTGCAGGTTGATGTCTTCCATCGGCACGATCTGGGCATAGCCGCCGCCGGCGGCGCCGCCCTTCATGCCGAAGCATGGGCCAAGGGAGGGTTCGCGCAGCGCGATCATGGCCTTCTTGCCGATCCGGTTGAGGCCGTCGCCCAACCCGACCGTCGTGGTTGTCTTGCCTTCGCCGGCAGGCGTCGGGTTGATTGCGGTCACCAGGATCAGCTTGCCGTCCGGCTTAGATGCCAGCGAGTCGATGTAATCGAGCGACACCTTCGCCTTGGTGTGGCCAAAAGGAATGAGCTCCTTGTCGGGGATACCGAGCTCCCCGCCGATCTCCATGATCGGTTTCATTTTCGCTTCGCGGGCGATCTCGATATCGCTCTTTACCGTGGACATTCCGTTGCTCCCTTGATCTCAATTGATGCGCTGGCGTTGGTTCATATATTCTGTTTCCAAAAAATTTGGAAAGAATGTTCGACTTATCCGGGCATACCTTATCCCGTGGCCAAGATCACGCGCCGACTTACACCGACACGAAATGACGGCTTTTCGACGCCCAATCACAACCATTCTCGCACCAATTTCAACCAATCCGCCGGACGTGTCGAGAAAAAAGGTGATACGGGAAAACCGCAATAGCTGATATTCAGGGCGCATGAGAAACTTTCACTTCCCGGGCCGGTCGACGGCCTATGGCACCCGCGGCATGGCCGCTACATCTGCGCCGCTCGCCACGCTGGCCGCTGTCGAATGCCTGAAAGCAGGCGGTAATGCCGCCGACGCGGCGGTGACGGCCTCTGCCGTGCTCTGCGTGGTCGAACCACCCATGACAGGGATCGGGGGCGATTGCTTCGCGCTTGTGGGCACTGCAGACGGGCAGGTCTCGGGGCTCAATGCCTCGGGCCGCGCCGCACGGGCCGCCGATGCCGATTGGTTGAAGCACGCCGGCCTCGATCACATCGCACGCCGCTCGATCCACGCCGTCACAGTGCCTGGCGCCATCGACGGCTGGGACCAGTTGCTGAAGAAATACGGGACAACGACACTGGGGGATTGCCTCGCCCCTGCGATCCGCATGGCTGAAGAAGGGGTCCCGGTCACGCCGCGGGTCGCGGCGGACTGGCCGGACGATGTGCCCGACCTGGCCGCTGATGCCGGCGGCCGCATGCATTATCTGAAAGATGGCCGCGCACCCGCCGAGGGTGATGTCATCACCTACCCCGCACTCGCCCAAACGCTAAGGACGATCGCCCGGGAAGGGCGTGACGCGTTCTATCAGGGCGCCATTGCCGATGATATTATCGACACGATACGACCGTTGGGATCGCTGCTGGCAAAGGAGGATTTTGCCCGCCACCGGTCAACCTGGGTCGAACCGGTGTCGACACGCTTCGCCGGTCGCGAAATCCTGGAAATCCCGCCCAGCGGGCAGGGTCTCACTGCCCTGATCGCCCTCAACATCCTCAGCCGTTTCGATCTGACTCGACATGACCCGCATTCGCCCGAGCGCCACCACCTCGAAATCGAGGCGATGAAGCTCGCCTGGGATCTGCGCAACCGTCATATCGCCGACCCGGATTTTGCCGAAGTACCGGTGGCGGATCTCCTGAGCGCTCCCACGGCGGATCGCCTGGCAAGTGCCATCGACTTGAACCGCGCCCTCGGCATCGAGCCCGCAATGCGCAAATCCGACACCATCTACCTGTCGGTCGTCGATGAAAACCGGCTGGCCGTGTCCTTCATCAATTCGGTCTATGACGGCTTCGGCAGCTGCATCGTCACGCCGAAGACCGGAATCGCCCTGCAGAATCGGGGTGCCTGTTTTGTAACGGACCCGAAACATCCGAATTGTATCGGACCCGGCAAACGCCCCCTGCACACCATTATCCCCGCCATGGTGAAAGCCGATGGGAAAATCGACATGAGCTATGGCGTCATGGGCGGGGACTATCAGCCGATGGGCCATGTCACCGTTGCCGTCAATCGATATGTCTACGGCATGGACCCACAAGAAGCCATTGATTGGCCACGTTATTTTCCGACGTCCGGCGATGTCCTGGTTGAACAGGGGATACCGGAATCCACCCGCGCCGGACTCGCGGCGCGCGGCCACCGTCTCCAGACTCCAGTCGAACCGCTGGGTGGGGGCCAGGCCATCGCGATTGACCACGCGCGCGGCCTGCTGATCGGCGGTTCCGACCCGCGCAAGGACGGCTTTGCCCTTGGCTACTGAATTCTTTCTCCGTTAACCAATGTTTTCTGGGTTCTCCTTAAGCTTCTCGTCTTAGCAACGACTTTGGCCGCCGCTGGACCGATTCGCGGCCGTAGGACAATTGGGTCTCGGAGGCACCTTGAGCGAGCAGCAGGCGACATCACCCTTCAGTTTCGATCGGGAACCTCTTGAGCAATCCACCGGCCAGCCCGCCTCGGCCCTGCTGACCGGCGACGATCTCATGCGCTCGGCCACCGAGGCATCCGGCTTGGCGGCCTACCACTGGAACATCGAATCGGATGAAATCGCCTGGTCGCCCAATGCCCAGGAGATCTTCGACGGCGATCTCCGCGGCTTTTCCACCGGGCGCGCCTTTGCCTCCTTCCTCGATCCGGACAACTTCACCAGCCGCTACGACACAGTGATGCGCAGCAACACCACGGACGACGGCAGCGGCGTGCCGTTCCAGATCGAATACAAGTTCCGCCCCGAGGGCCGCATGGGCCGTGCCAGCCTGTGGATCGAGGATCAGGGCCGCTGGTTCGGCGGGCCGGATGGCCGCCCCACCGACGTCTACGGCACCGTGCGCCGCATCGACGATCGTCACATGCGCGACCAGCACTTGAGCTTCCTCGGCAACTGCGACCCGCTCACCGGCATGATGAACCGCGGCCGCATGATGGAGGCCCTGAGCGGCGCCATGACCGTCGCCAGCCGCGACGGAACCGCCTGCGCCTTCGTCATCGCCGCCATCAACAATCTGTCCGTCGTCAATGATTCCTATGGATTCGAGGTCGCCGACGAGGTCATCATCAACATGGGCAGAAGACTGCGCCAGGTGGTGCGGACCGGCGATGCCATCGCGCGCTATTCCGGCAGCAAGTTCGGCCTCATCCTCAACAATTGCAGCGAAGATGACTTGACGATCGCCGCCGAACGCTTCCTGAGCGTGGCCCGTGAAAGCGTGATCGAAACCGAGCGCGGGCCCGTCTGGGCGCTACTCTCGATTGGCGCCCTCATTCTCCCCAAGCACGCTGCCGACGCCAATACTGCGGTTGCCCGTGCCGAGGAGGCGCTGACCGAGTCCCGCAAATTGCCGTCCGACGGTTTCGTCATTTTCAAACCCTCCCAGCAGCGCACGTCCGAGCGCACCCTCAACGCCCACAGCGCCACGGAAATCGTGCGGTGTCTGCGCGAGGACCGCTTCCGCCTCGCGTTTCAGCCCGTTGTTGACGCCACCACCGGCGAACCGGTGTTCCACGAGGCGCTGCTGCGCATGACGGACTCCGCCGGCGAAATCGTCGCGGCCGGGCACCTGATTCCGATTGCCGAGAAACTCGGATTGGTTCGCCTCATCGATCGCGCCGTTGTCCAGATGGCCGTCGCGGCCTTGCACCGGTTCCCGGACGCCAAGCTGTCCTTCAACCTCTCTGGCACCACCGCAACTGATCCGCGCTGGTACCCCCACATCGTCGAGATTCTGGCGTCCAACAAGGATGTGACCAAGCGGCTCATCGTCGAGATTACCGAAACCGTTGCCCTGGGCGATCTCCGGGAGACCATCCGCTTCGTCGACCAGCTTCGCGCCCTGGGCTGCCAGGTGGCGATCGATGGCTTCGGCGCCGGTTACACCTCCTTCCGCAACCTCAGGGCCATGCCCGTGGACGTGCTGAAGCTCGACGGCACCTTCTGCAGCGACCTCGCGGGCAATAGCGACAATCAGTATTTCGTCCGCTCTCTGATCGATCTCGCCCGCACATTCGGCATGAAGACCGTCGCGGAATGGGTCGAGACCGAGGAGGACGCAGCGCTGCTGCGCGAATGGAAGGTCGACCTGATGCAGGGCAACCTTTTCGGAGAGGCCCAGCTTGAGCCGCCGTGGACCTCGACGGACCCCATCCATGCAAGCTCTGGAGAAGATGCCATGCCATTCATGCTTCCCTCGGAATTGTCGTGGCCGGATGACGACGAGGAGATGGCCGATGCCGAACCTGCCGACATCACCCTGCGAGACGCCGCACCCGGAGCGGCAGAGACCGGACCCCTGCCCGCCGCCGAAGAGAACCTCTTCGACTTTGACGCCCCCCTCGCCGATGAATACGAGATTGATCAGGCTCAAGACGTCGAAGCCCTACCGCCAGTGGGCGAAGCCCTACCGCCGCCGGCCGAGCCCGAACCCATGATGCAGGCGGAAGCTGCGTCCGATACAGCGGTGCAGGCGACACTGGAACATGAAGACGTCGTGGACGTTCAGCCCGCGCCTCAGGCCGCCGCCGATCCGGATCCGAAGGCGGAAACGGCGGCCGAAACCGTCGAACACTTTGAGGAAGGGCTGGCCGGCGAACTCGACAAGCTCCGGGCCGCGATCGCCGCGCTCGATCAGGCATTCAAGCGCAAGGCGCCGCAACCGGACGCCGAGCCAAGCTTCGCCGATCTGGTCAGCGACACCGCCATGCGGGCAGCAAGCTGATCGTCAGAGCGGCTTTCGTGCCTTCTCGATCTCGGGATTGAGCTTGGCGGCGATGGCATCCGCCGTCAGAGGTCCGATCCATTTGTACCGGATGATGCCGTTGCCATCGACGACGAAGGTCTCCGGCACGCCATAGACACCCCAGTCGACTGCCGCACGGCCCTCCGGATCGGCCCCCGCCGCCGCATAGGGCTGCCCAAGCGTGCCGAGGAACTGCCGCGCATTGTCCGGCTCATCCTTGTAATTGAGGCCGAACAGGCGAATGTCGCTCCGGCCGGATAGCTCCAGGAGCAACGGATGCTCCTGGCGGCAGGGCCCGCACCAGGACGCCCAGACGTTGATCAGCGTTACCTGCCCCGATTTCAGCGCCGCGGTATCGAAGCCGGGAACCCCGAGACCTTCCACAGCAGGCAGGCTGAACTCCGGCACCGGCTTGCCGATCAGCGCCGAGGGAATTTCAGACGGGTTGCCGGACAGGCCTTTCCAGAAGACCAGCGCCAGGGCGGCAAAGAACACCACCGGCACCAGCACCAGCCATCCGCGCCTGCGCACTTGCGGCTGATCGCTCATGACGTCTTCTTCCGGTTGCGGTCACGCTCGAGAAGTTCCACTTCGGCCTTCAGCCGCCGGTCGCGGGCAATGATGAAGGTGGCGAGCGCCACCAGGCACAGGAACGACAGCAGGTAGGCTGCCATGACGAAGCCCACGTGATTTGCAGCGGTGTCCATCAGCGTTCTCCGATTTCGGCGATGTGGATCTGGCGGATCTTGCGGGCCGCAATCTCGGCGCGGATCGCGATCAGGTGCAGGGCCACGAACATGAAGGTGTAGGCCAGTCCCATGACCAGTAGCGGCCAGAGCATCGATGGCGCGATCGTCGGGCCGCTCATCCGGAACACGCTGGCCGGTTGGTGCAGCGAGTTCCACCAATCCACCGAGAATTTCACGATCGGCACGTTGATGAAGCCGACCAGCGCCACGATGCGGGCAATCATCGCCGCACGGTGCGGTTCGTCAATCGCCTGCCAGATGGCGATATAGCCGAGATAGAGCAGCATCAGCACGAACATGGACGTCAGCCTGGCGTCCCATACCCACCACGCGCCCCACATGGGCTTGCCCCACAGCGAACCGGTCGCCAGGGCGAGAAAACAGAACACCGCACCGATAGGAGCCGCCGTCTTGGCTGCCACATCGGCGAGGGGATGCCGGAAGATCACCGCAACCGCGCTGGCCAGCGCCATCACCGAATAGACGAAGAGCGCCATCCAGGCCGCCGGCACATGGACGTACATGATGCGCACCGATTCGCCCTGCTGATAGTCGGGCGGCGATGACACCAGCGCCCCGTAAAGCCCCACGGCGAGCAGGATGAACATGACCCACCAGGCCAGTGGAATCAATGGGTTGGTCAGTTTCAGGAAGCGCGTGGGGTTGGCGAGATATTGCATGAAACCTGTCTAACCTAACGGGATCATTTGAGATAGGACCGCAGCGCCGCAGCCGATGCAAGGGGCGACAGCACCAGGCTGGCAAGCGCCAGCGCCAGCAGTATCAAGAAGGAAGGTATGGCAATATCAGGGCCGCTCACCCCCGAAGAGGCCGACATGCCGAAGATCAGGACTGGCACATAAAGGGGCAGCACGAGAAGCGACACCAGAAGTCCGCCGCGACGTAACCCGACTGTCACCGCCGCACCGATCGAGGCCAGCAATGACAATGCGATGGAGCCGGCCGCCATGGCCATCGCCAGCGGCAGCACCGACCCCGGTTCGAGATTGACCAGGAAGCCGAGGATCGGGGCTGCAACAGCCAGCGGCAGGCTGGTGGACAGCCAGTGCGCGATGGACTTGGCCAGCGCCACCAGTTCGAAGGGGACGGGGCCCATGGTCATGATGTCGAGCGAGCCGTCCTCATAGTCCTGCTGGTAGATGCGGTCCGCCGACAGCAGCACCGACAGCAGCAGCGCGATCCACAGCGCCCCCGGCGCGATGCGGCCAAGAAGCGCCTGGTCGGGGCCCAATCCAATGGGAAGCAGGACCACGACGGTCAGGAAGAAGCCGAGCGCAGTTCCCGCGCCCCCGCCCTGCCTGAGGCTCAAGACAAGGTCCCGGCGGATCAGGGCCAGAAACAGCTTCATGACGCCGGCCCCAGGTTCAGCCTGGTATGCGGCTCGCGACCCAGCGCCACGTGGGTCGCCGCGATGATCATTCCGCCGCGTTCGATCTGTCCGCTCATCACCTGGACCAGCCGCTCAAGCGACGCGGTATCGAGTCCCACCGTCGGCTCATCGAGAAGCCAGAGCATGCGTGGCACCAGCACGAGGCGGGCGAGCGCCAGGCGCCGCTTCTGCCCCGCCGACAACAGCCCCGCAGGATAGCGGGCGAGTCTTGCGAGGTCGAAGGCATCCAGCGCCGCATCGACATCACCGCCCCCCATGAAGTCGCGCCAGAAGGCGAGGTTCTCCGACACCGTCAGCGCCGACTTCACAGCTTCCTGATGCGCAATATAATGAGCCTGTTGGGCGATGTCGGTGTCATCGCTGCCGCCCGTCAGCACCAGTGTTCCCTGGGTCTGTTCATTGAGACCGGCAATGAGCCTCAACAAGGACGACTTGCCGGACCCGTTCGGCCCGGTGAGCTGCATCAGCTGACCGCCCGACAATGTGAAACCGATGCCCTGGAACACGGTCCGCCCGCCACGTTCGCAAGTGAGATTATCGGCCCTGAGTTCCATTTCCCCTCATGGAGCCGGGTTTGAAACACGCCACCCGGCCTGGCACAAAATGACATGCCCGCTTTGGCGGCGGGCAGGATGGCAAGGGGATAGACCTCAACTCGTCACATTGCAACGGTGCCAGATGTCGATGTCGCCGACCTCGCCATCCTTGATGCGCCGCCACATGATGGTCTCCTCGTCGAGCAGTTCGAGATAGATCACGTATCCCTCGTCGGGATCGCCCTGTGGCGGCTGGTAGGCGAAGTCATGCCGGCCATAGCGGCCGTCGATGACCTGGCCGGAGGGAATGCGGATCTTTGCGCCGGTAATCGCGATGCTCTGGCCTTTCGACGAGCACCAGTCGCCATCGATGGCATCGGCCCACGCGGATGGAGCGGCGGCTAGTCCCGCAAACAGGGTAAGGATGGCCGCCGCCCGCTTCATCACATCATGTATTGGCCGCCATTGGCCGACAGCGTCGAGCCGGTGATGAAGCCAGCGTCGTCGGAGGCCAGGAACAACACCGCGCGGGCAATCTCTTCCGGCTCGCCGAGGCGGCCCACCGGGATCAGCGGCAGGATGCGCTTGTCCAGCACGTCCTGCGGAATGGCCTTCACCATCTCGGTGGCGATGTAGCCGGGGCAGATGGCGTTGACGGTGATGCCCTTGGCGGCACCTTCCTGGGCCAGCGCCTTGACGAAACCGATGTCGCCGGCCTTGGCAGCCGAGTAATTGGCCTGTCCCATCTGTCCCTTCTGGCCGTTGATGGACGAAATGCAGATGACGCGGCCGAAGCCCCGGTCGCGCATGCCGCCCCACACCGGCTGGGTCATGTTGAACAGCGAGTTGAGGTTGGTGTTGATGACGGCATTCCACTGCTCCGCCGTCATCTTGTGGAACATGGCATCGCGGGTGATGCCGGCATTGTTGACCAGCACTTCCACCGGACCGAGGTCGGCCTCCACCTGCTTGAGGCCAGCGGCGCAAGCTTCGTAGTTGGAGACATCCCACTTGTAGACGGGAATGCCCGTCTCGGCCTTGAACTTGGCGGCGGCTTCGTCATTGCCGGCATAGTTGGCGGCGACACTGAAGCCCGCATCCTTCAATGCCTTCGAAATCGCAGCGCCAATGCCGCGCGACCCACCCGTGACAACTGCAACACGTCCCATTTTCGCTTCCTCTTATGTCTTTGTGTTGGATTAGCGCTCGAGGCACATGGCGATGCCCATGCCGCCGCCGATGCACAGCGTGGCGAGGCCCTTCTTGGCATCGCGCTTCTGCATTTCGAAAAGCAGCGTGTTGAGCACGCGGGCACCGGACGCACCGATCGGATGGCCGATGGCAATTGCACCACCATTGACGTTCACGATGTCCGGGTTCCAGCCCATGTCCTTGTTGACCGCACAGGCCTGCGCAGCGAAAGCCTCGTTGGCTTCGACCAGATCGAGGTCCTCGACCTTCCAGCCCGCCTTCTGCAATGCGGCGCGCGATGCCGGGATGGGGCCGGTGCCCATGATGGCGGGATCGACTCCCACGCTGGCCCAGGATGCGATGCGGGCCATTGGCGCCAGACCACGCTTTTCCGCTTCCTTCTCGCTCATCAGGATCGCCGCGGCGGCACCGTCATTGATGCCCGAGGCGTTGGCCGCGGTCACCGAGCCGTCCTTCGCGAAGGCCGGCCGTACCTTGGCGATCGACTCTATCGTGACGCCCTTCTTGATGTACTCGTCATCGGCCACCACGACATCGCCCTTGCGGGACGAAATGGTGACGGGAGTGATCTCGTCCTTGAACTTGCCGGCTGCCTGCGCCGCTTCGGCCTTGTTCTGCGACTTCACGGCGAATTCGTCCTGCTGCTCGCGGGTGATCTGCCACTGCCGGGCGACATTCTCGGCGGTGGTGCCCATGTGATAGCCGTTGAAGGCATCCCACAAGCCGTCCTTGATCATGCTGTCGACCAGCGACCAATCACCCATCTTCACGCCATCACGCAGATGCGCCACATGCGGCGCCTTGCTCATCGATTCCATGCCGCCTGCGGCGACGACCTTGGCATCGCCACTGGCGATCTGCTGCATGCCAAGTGCGACGGCGCGCAGGCCGGACCCACACAGCTGGTTCATGCCCCAAGCCGGGCTCTCCTTCGGAATGCCGGCGTTGATCGCCGCCTGGCGGGCCGGGTTCTGACCCTGGCCAGCAGTCAGGATCTGGCCGAGGATGACCTCGTCAACGTCGCCGGCCTCGACCTTGGCGCGCTCCATCGCGGCCTTGAGTGCGACCGTCCCCAGATAGGACGCAGCCACCGACGACAATGCGCCATTGAACGATCCCACGGGCGTGCGCGCCGCAGATACGATGACAATCCCATTTCCAGAACCGGCCATTCTTGCCTCCTTGTGCGATGATGACGTTTCTATGCTCTCCATAGCATCATTTGTGCAATGCGACATAGGTCGAGAGGGGAGCAACGGAAAATTTTTGCGCTTGCAATTGTGCAGTGCAGAGAGCAAGTTTTTGCACAATGACCGGGGAATCCCGGCATGGGGATGATACGATGTCAGGAGCAGGTACGGTGAGTGAAGAGAACAAGGCTCCCCAGAGCGCGGTCGTAATCAAGAAATACGCCAACCGGCGCCTCTACAATACGGCGACGAGCACGTATGTGACGCTCGATGATCTCGCCTCCATGGTGAAGGGCGGCACCGATTTCCTGGTGTATGATGCCAAGACCGGTGAAGATATCACCCGCTCGGTCCTCACCCAGATCATCTTCGAAGAAGAGAACAAGGGCACGAGCCTGCTGCCCATCAACTTCCTGCGCCAGCTGATCCGCTTCTATGGCGACAGCATGCAGGCCTTCGTGCCCGGCTTCCTGGAGTTCTCATTGGACAATCTGGGCAAGGAACAGGAGAAGTTCCGGGCTCAGATGATGGAAGCCTGGGGTTCGGATCCGTTTAAGGCCATGCAAGATCAGGCCAAGCGCAACATGGTGATGTTCTCGGATGCCATGCGGGTCTTCAACCCGTTCACCGCCGCGGCTGGCGGCACGGGCACTGCACCCCAGCCGCCGTCGCAGAAGCCGGAAACGGCGAAGTCAAAGGATGATCTGCAGGCGCTGAAGGATCAGCTTGCGGCGATGCAGCAGAAGCTGGATACGCTGGTCGACAAATAGCGGAAGATCGGTGGATGCGCGAAGCCGCGCGGATCAGCTCCGCTTGCGGGTCTTGATCTTGCGCGCCGGCTTGACTGGTTCCTGCTTTTCCGCCTTGTCCATCTCGGCTGCCAGGATGGCGAGATTTTCGAGAAACACGCGGCGCTCGGCTGTCGAAATCAGCGACAGGAGTTGCTTGTCGACTTCGTCGGCGCCGGGCTGCGCCATCTTGAGCATCTTCTTGCCGACTGCCGTGATGCGGATGGCGTTGGTGCGGCCATCGTCCTTGGTGCGCTTGCGCTGAAGATAGCCCTGGGCCAGCAGCCGCGCCACCAGGTCGGCGAGCGTCGAGCGATCGATTCCGGTGAGCTTGACGAGTTCGGTTTGGCTCTTCCCGTCATTGTTGTCGACGGCCAGCAACACGGTGTATTGGCGGTGGGTGAGGCCCGACTTGCCAACTTCTCCCATGTAAATAAGGTTGGCATATTGTGCCGCACGTTTCAGAAGGTGCGACGGCGAGCGTGAAAACTGCTTCACGTCCTTCAATGTGGTCATAGGCCCCCTTCTCCTGCCCTTCGCTCCAACCGCGTACACCTGCGATTGCCGCCGTTACTCTGATGATGGCTCCTCGCGGGTTGTTCTGTTTGCCTCGCGAGTTGCCCTGCCTCTACATCAGAGCCGCGCTGTCCTAGCGGCTTGCCTATTACCCTGCAAGCGAAAAGAAAGTCGCGGCCACACGTTTGAAATATCCATCAGTTCGCCGATCAGTTAAGATGATCAGAATACGGATTGCAACTCTTGACAAACGATGAGTGAGCCCAATCAGCGAATAAAGTTCGAGCGGCGAGTACCAACCGGTGATACGCATCCGCGCGATGTCTGTACCACCTGTGGCTTCATTCACTACGTGAACCCCAAGGTGGTGACGGGATCGATCGTCCGGCATGATGGAAAGATACTGCTCTGCCGCCGCGCCATCGAACCGCGCCTCGGTTTCTGGACCTTGCCGGCAGGCTTCATGGAGGTCGGCGAAACGGCGGAACAAGCCGCGATGCGCGAAGCGAAAGAAGAAGCCAACGCTGCCATAGTGATCGACCGCTTGCTGGCTGTCTATACCGTCGCGCGCATCGCACAGGTGCAGATCATGTACCTTGCGCACCTCGATGTTCCGGAATTCTCAGCCGGAGAAGAAAGCCTTGAGGTCATGCTTGCAGGCTGGAACGACATTCCATGGGCAGACCTCGCCTTCCCCACCGTGCGCTGGGCGCTTGAACAGTATCGAAGTGTGGAAGGCGTTGCGGACTTTGCCCCCTTCACGAATGTTCCGGGCGCGGACGACAGGCCTTGAGATCAGGTCTTGGCTTCGTCTTCGATCGCATGCCTCGCCATGAACGGTGCATTGGCGACTGCGAAGACCAGCGTCAGACCGATGAGACCGAAGGCCTTGAACGTCACCCAGTTGTCCCAGCTCAGTGAATGCCGCAGCACCTCGTTGAGCACGGCCATGCCGACGAAGAACAGTCCCCAGCGCAGCGACAGGGTGCGCCAGGCGGAATCCGGCATGGAAATCGCGGATTCCATGATCAGCTTCACGTAGCTGCGGCCGAACATCAGCCCGATCAGCAACGCGGCGCCGAACATGGCATTGATGAGCGTGACCTTGACCTGGATGAAGGCTTCGTCGTGGAACCAGAAAGTCAGTGCACCGAACACTGCCACGAAGGCCGCCGTCACCAGCGGCATGAGCGCCAGCTTCCGGGTCATGATCCATGACACCGCCAGCGAAATGAGCGTTGCCACCATGACAGCACCCGTCGCCCAATAGGGTCCGCCCAGCCAGTTCGCCACGAAGAAGGCGACCAGCGGTCCCATTTCGATCAGAAGTTTCAGGCCGTGGCTCATGCTTCCTCCAGTCCGGCAATCGCACGCGCAAAGCCCTCGGCGTCGAACGGTTGCAGGTCTTCGATTGACTCGCCCACACCGATGGCGTGGACCGGCAATTTGAATTTCTCCGCGATGGCCACCAGGATGCCGCCGCGCGCCGTGCCATCGAGCTTGGTCATGATGAGACCCGTGACACCCGCCACCTTGGTGAAGATGTCGGCTTGTGCCATGGCGTTCTGGCCGGTCGTCGCATCAAGCACCAGCAACACCGCGTGCGGCGCTGTCTCGTCCTGCTTCCTGATGACCCGCACGATCTTGTCGAGTTCATCCATCAGGTATTGCTTGTTCTGCAGTCGGCCCGCCGTATCGATGAACAGGATATCGGTGCCATCGGCCTTGGCTTCCTTGATCGCGTCGAACGCAAGGCCTGACGCGTCTGCTCCGGTTGGCCGCGACATGACGCGTGCGCCGACGCGCCCGCCCCACACCGTCAGCTGTTCGATGGCCGCCGCACGGAACGTATCGCAGGCTGCCAGCATCACCTTGTGGCCTTCACGCGATGCAATGGCAGAAAGCTTGCCGATGGTCGTGGTCTTGCCGGCCCCATTGACGCCAACCACCAGCACGATGAAGGGCTTCTGCTTGCCGATGGCAAACGGTACTTCCACCGGCCTGAGCACCTTGGAGACTTCCGACGCGAGGATGCGCTTCACCTCTTCCGGGTCGATCTCCTTGTCGTAGCGGCCGGCGGAAACGGCCTCAACGATCCGCTCCGCCATCGGAAGTCCGAGATCGGCTTGCAGCAGCACATCTTCGAGATCCTGAAGGGTGTCCTTGTCCAGCTTGCGCTTGGTGAAGATGGATGAGATCGAACCGGTGATCGAACGGGACGACTTGGAAAGCCCCGCGCTGAGCCGGGCGAACCAGCCCTGGCGCGGCACCTCCGGCACTTCCACCGCGACGGAGACGGCGGGCGCTTCACCGGCATCAACGGACGCCGGCAGATCCGCGACAGCCGGCGATTCGACCTCGGTTGCGGTGACCGGGGTCTCCGCCTCCTCCGCGGCCTTGCCACCGCCGCGGCTGAACAACTTCTTGAAGAAACTCATGCGGCCAGCCGGCCTTCAAGGTGTGTATCGCCGCGTCCCGTCACCTCGGTCTTCACGATGGCGCCGGGCGACATGCGCGACTGGAATTTCACTGGTGCAAAATGTTCGGTGCGGCCCATGACTTCGGTCTCCAGCAGTACGCGGCGTGTCGCGCCCACTTCGGCTGCGAGAAAGCGCTCCAGCCGCTGCTGGCCCTTGTCGCGGAGCTGAGCAGCGCGCGCCTTGATGACCGCCTTCTCGACCTGCGGCATGCGCGCCGCCGGCGTTCCCGGCCGCGGCGAAAATGGAAACACGTGCAGGAAAGTCAGTCCGCACTCTTCGACAATCTTCAGCGAGTTCCAGAACATGTCATCGGTCTCGGTCGGAAATCCGGCGATGAGATCGGCGCCGAACACGATGTCAGGGCGCCTGGCCCGCAGATCGTTGCAAAACGCAATCGAATGATCCCGCAGATGCCGCCGCTTCATGCGCTTCAGGATCATGTCGTCGCCTGACTGCAGCGACAGGTGGATGTGCGGCATGACCCGCTCTTCGCCGGAGATCACATCGATTAGTTCCGGATCGGCTTCGATGGAATCGATCGATGACAGGCGGAGCCGCTTCAACTCCGGCACCATGCGGAGAATGCGCCAGACCAGCGCACCGAGCTTCGGCGCACCATCGAGATCAGCACCCCATGAGGTGAGGTCGACGCCGGTCAGCACCACTTCCGAATACCCCGACGCCACCAGACGCCGCACCTGCTCGACAACGTCTTCTGCCGCAATCGAGCGTGAATTGCCGCGCCCGAACGGGATGATGCAAAAGGTGCAGCGATGATCGCAACCGTTCTGCACCTGGACGAAGGCGCGCGTGCGTTCCTTGAGACCGTCGATCAGATGCGGATTGGACGTACGCACCGCCATGATATCGGAAACCGCAACGCGCGCATTGGCACCTGGCAGCCAACTCCCGGCACGCAGCTTCTCTTCATTGCCGAGCACGCGAGACACTTCCGGCATCTTCGCGAACATCTCGGGGTCCGTCTGTGCCGCGCACCCCGTCACGATGATCTGGGCATCCGGGCTTTCGGACTTCGCCCGGCGGATGGCCTGTCGCGCCTGACGCGTCGCTTCGGCCGTTACGGCGCAGGTGTTGAAGACGATGGCATTCTCCACGCCGGCCTTCTCGGCATGGTTCCGCATCACCTCGGATTCATAGGTGTTGAGACGGCAACCGAACGTGACGAAACGCGGGTTCGCCATGCTCACACCGTCAGATGCGGCGGCAACTCGCCTTCGAATTCATATGTCACGGGGCCGGTCATCAGGATGTGGCCGTCGCTCTCGCGAATTTCCATCAGGAGATCGCCGCCCGGCAGCGTGATCGTGGCCTTGCGGTCGAGGCGCTTCAGCCGGAAGCCCGCCGCCATTACCGCGCAAGCCGCCGTGCCGCAGGCCTTGGTCAGTCCGGCCCCGCGTTCCCAAACGCGAATGACGGCATGGTCCTTGGAGTCGACTCGCGCCAGCGTGATGTTGGCGCGCTGTGGAAACAACGGATGGTGCTCCAGCATCGGCCCCACCTTCGCGAGATCGACAACGTCGAGATCCTTCACCCAGAAGATGCAGTGCGGGTTGCCGACATTGACGACAGACGGTGAATGCAACAGCGGCGCGTCCATCGGCCCAACGTAAAGCTCGATGTAGCGTGTGTCATGGAACTTCTCCGACAGCGGAATATCCTGCCACGCGAAGCGCGGCGCACCCATGTCCACGGTGACCAGCTTGTCGCCACCCTTTTCGGCGATGAGGAAACCGCCTTTGGTATCGATGGTGGCGCGCGTCTTGTGCATCTCGTCGAACAGCATGTCGGCGATGCAGCGGGTTGCATTGCCGCAGCTTTCGACTTCGAATCCCTCGTTGTTCCAGATCCGCATCCTGACATCGGCACGCGGCGATTTCTCCAGCACGATCAGCTGATCGCAGCCGATGCCGGTGGCGCGGTCGGCAATTGCGCGCGCCTTGGACTCGTCCATGACGACAGACGACGTCCTGCCGTCGAACACGACAAAGTCATTGCCGAGCCCGTTCATCTTGCGGAAATGGAGTGGTGGAGCCTCCGTCATGACCGGCCTTATATGGTGAAATCCGTTGAAAACGCCAGTGGTTTTGGCAAATGTGGCAGGCATGACCATCCCGGATATCGACATCGCACGCCTGCGCGGCAACTGGCAGAAGCTGGTGCCGGAGACGATGGCCCATTTCGAAACCCTGTGGCAGGCGCCGGAGCTTGGGTGCATGGAGGTCCAAGCCGCCGGTGTGCTGACCGGCTGGCTCGCTCAGCATGGCTTTCGCATTGAGCTGGCACCGGGCGCAATTCCCACCGCCTTCATCGCCCGCAAGGGCAATGGCCCTGGACCCCGCATTGCCATCCTTGCCGAATATGACGCACTTCCCGGTCTTGGCAACAGGGTCGTCTGTCATCGCGCGCCAACAGGCCAATCCGCTGGCCAGGCCTGTGGCCACAATCACATCGGCCCTGCAAACACCGCCGCGGCCATTGCCGCCGCAAGTCTCGACCTCCCGGGCGAGATCGCCGTCATCGGCTGCCCTGCCGAGGAAATTCTCTGGGGCAAGATCGCCCTCCTCCACGCCGGTGCCTTTGACGGTTTCGATGCCATCCTCACATCCCACGGCGACTACCAGAACGGTGCAATCTCAAGAGCCTGCCAGGCCGTCGTGTCGTCCGAGTTCGTCTTCCTCGGCGAGGCCGGCCATGGCGGCAAGACCGGGCCGCGCAACGCCCTGCTGACGGCGGAGAATGCCCGCGCTGCCATCACTGAGAGGCTCG
>CAZECZ010000100.1:0-17088 GCA_964510815.1 uncultured Aestuariivirga sp. | reverse complement strand
CCTACGACATCTCGCACAAGCACTGAATCAAGGAGCCGATCCCATGGCCAACAAGACCACTTTCGCGCAGGGCCAGCTGAAAACCATCGTGGAACGCATCGAGCGCCTCGAAGAGGAAAAAAAGGCTATCGCAGGTGATATCAAGGAAGTCTATGCGGAAGCGAAGGCCAATGGCTTCGACACCAAGATCCTGCGCAAGGTCGTGAGCCTGAGGAAGAAAGAGGCAACCGAACGCGAGGAAGAGCAGTCGATGCTCGACCTCTACATGGCGGCCCTCGGCATGATCCCCGGCGAAGCCGAGGAAGCGGCCTGAGGCAGAGGCACTCCATCCGTCCTATTGTCCCACCTGGTCGCTGCCAGCGGCTTGCGCAGCCATGACGGTGTCATCGGTCAGTGTGCGGAGGAATGCCACGAGATCGTCAATCTCTGCATCGTTCAGTCGCGGCGTTTCGCCGGGTTTGCGATCGTACGGCGGTTCCCCCGTGTTGACGTTCTCCGTGAAAGCCCGCGGCAGATCGTCAAACCGCGCGTTTTCGTTGCCGTACCAGCGGCCTGGATCCGTGTCGCGGGTCGCATAGAAGGCGACGACATCACGCAGGGACGTGAAGACGCCATTGTGGAAATAAGGTGCGGTGACCGCGACATTGCGCAAGGTCGGCACCTTGAAGGCGCCGCATAGCGACCCAATGTCGAAGCCGTCTGGCGCGATCCCCTCGATTCCCTCTTGTTTGCACAGGCCCAGGTCGAAGACCTCCATGTCGGCGTTGGCAGGAATTGCCGCGTTGCGGGGAACGCCCAGATTGTCATAGGTGAAGTCCGTGAACAGCCAGTCCCGCGGATCACGGGAATGAACATTACCGGCATGGCAGGCGATGCAATTGCCCTTGTCGGGATCCTTGAACAGCGCGAAGCCGCGCATCTCCGATCGGGACAGGTCTGCTTCGCCGCGGAGGTGGCGATCGAACTTCGACTGGAATGGCATGAAGCGGGCGCTGCTCTCGTAGGCCGCGATGGCGGCAGCCAGCGAGTCCATGGCGCGGTCTCCGGTTTGCAGCGCGCCGGGCCCGAAGACCGCGATGAAATCGCGCGCGTAAGTGGCACGGAGCTTTGCGGCGATGGTGTCTGCGCTGGCGTTGTTCATTTCTGCCGGATTGAGAAGCGGGGTGTGGACCTGATCGGCCAGCGACTTGGCGCGGCCATCGTGAAACAGACCGCCCGTCGGAACATGCTCCGTCTGGCCATCTTCGCCGGTCTCCGTGACGAAAGAGAAGAGCGGGCTGAAGGCCGTGTACATGATCGTCGGCGTATTGCGGGTGCCGGCGGCGCCGGATGCAGCACCTCTGGATATAGCCGGGATGGAAGAACCGGCATTGCCTGTGAAGGCAAGGGCCGGATCGTGGCACGAGGCGCAAGACTGTCCCGCCGGTTCGGACAGGCTTGCATCCTCAAACAGTGCCTTGCCCAGGCGTTCAATCGGTGTCAGCGCGGTGTCGCCGAATGGCCCATCTGCGTGACTCAAGGGCGCGAACATCGCCAGGGCCGTAAACGCTGCGGCAACAGCAAGGGGCACGGCCACATGTGGTGTCGACATGACTTTCATCTCCTGCATTAAATCCGAGTAATTTAATCGGATATTTGAGATGAAGCGGAAATGCAAGCCGGCATTCGTATTTTTTTCAATAAAGACAACATGTTAGAATGAATCTAAAATCCGGGGCCGTCACGTTGCGCTATCGGACTACCAATTGGAACGGGGATGCGGGCGTTTGCGTGTTGGCAGGCGCGGTGCTTCGAAAGCGAAGCTTCGAATGGCAGGTCACTGTCACCCTGTAGGGAGAGGAGAAGCGATCATGTGGAATACCACCCTCACGCGTGCCTTTGCCTGCATCTTGTTCATGTTGGCGGCTGCATTGCCATTCCAGGTCCGCGCCGAGACGCCGGTCGGCTCGAATGTCGACAGCCGGGTGCTGGTGGGCTTCAAAGCCAATCCCGGTGGCGTTCAGCAAATGCTGCCGGAGGGCTGAGCTGGTCATCCGAGCAGGCAGAGCCATACTCCAACGTGCGGCCTGAGTTCTCGCGTATCTACCGCTATGATCAGCTTGTCGACGTGGCGATGAGCAAGCCGGCTGGCAGGCGGCTCGCAGGGGCATACAAGTTCAGAAGCATGATCAGCGAATTGCAGGGGCTGTTCGACGGTTCCGAAGAGACGATCGCCATCCTCGATGTGCCGGTTTAAGTGCGCAAGGTGTCGCTACCCTGATGCGGCCATCGCAGAAAGAATAGGGCCGGACGATACGCCCGGCCATCTTGAATTTGATGTTCTGATCTTCTCAGTTGCCGAACAGGCTGCCCAGCTTGAGGCGTTGCGACCTGAGGGCAGGCGCGTCTTGCATCAGGCTGCCCTTGCCTTCGCGATTGACGACCAGCATGTCGCCCTTTCCTGTCGCCAGCTGCTGTGACGTTGCAGCGACAGCCAGGCGGGGAAGGGAGGGAGATGGGTCGGCAGCAACTGCTTGCTCGACACCGGGGAGCAGCGGGGTCACGCTGTCGCCGAAGGCCTGCGGGGCGCCATCGCGGCGCTCGGCCTTGTTGCTGTCGAACACCAGCTGTTGCGGCCACCAGAACAGATCGTCGCTGGCGGCCGACGCCGTGGTGATGGTGCGAATGGTGGGAACCGTCTGGCTGCTGCCGGCGATCAGTTCATCCGTCAGGCTGCCCTTGCCGCTGGCCACTTGCGGTTCGTCGACCTCCGCCATGGTCCCGGCGGCTTCGACGACGCCGATGGAATTGCCGTCGATGGCCGACGGCTTGGCGCGCTCCACCAGCGTCGGCGGCGGCGCGGATGCCGGCTCGATCTTCATGTTGACGGCCGCCATCATCAGAACCTCGATGGGCTTGGGCCGGGGCTTCGGCACGGGATAGGCCTTGACCACGCCTTCCGGTGCCTCGTTCACCACCTTCGCCTTTTCCTGGCTGGCGTCGGCGCTCATGTTGGCGAGTTCATCATCCTCGTCGGCATAGGCGGTCTCAAGCGGGATCTTCTTCTTGGCCTTGCCGCTGTCCTTGCCATCCTGCTGGGAGGGGAGCCTGGCGGCACTTGCATCAGCCACGGCGAGTTCCGGCTCGGGCACGGCCTGCATGCCCTTCTTGTTGAGGCGGGCGCCCACGGTCTTCTTGTAATCCCGCATGATCTTGGCCATCTGGCTGCTGCTGATGCCGGGGCCCCAGTGACGCACATTGCCTGAATCGATGTGGATGAACCCGGTCGGGCCACCGCCGCCGCGGTAATAGCCGACACCACCGACCTTGCGGACGAGGGCGCTGTTGCGGATCTTGATCGTGGGAACGTCAGGGAAATAGAGGTCGATGGCGTGGCCCACCATGTGCTGGCTCTTGCGGGCGACATTGCGGCCGATCTTCTTGAGGAAAGCGTTGGTCTTGGGGCTGCGATAGCCGCAAATGATGTGGATCGGGCGCTTGGAGCCCAGGTCGGCGTGCAGTTCCCACATCAGGTCGATGGTTTTCGGCGAGATGGTGATCACCTCGTTGCGCCGCCAGTCGCGCATCAGATAGTTGATCTTCTTCATGGCAGAGGGAATGTACTTCCCGTTCTGCATGTAGGTAATTTTCAGGCTTTCACCGGTGTGAACATGGTAAAGCGAAATGGTGCGGGTTTCGCCGCCAGAAAGTGCGTCGGAGCCAAACGACGTCCATGCGCCAAAGCCTAGGGCGGCCACCAGCGCAGTCGTCGCGAGGGCATGTCTCACACGCTTCATCAAAGGCACAGCTTGCCTGGTTTCCCTGCAATCAGAACTCATTACCCCACACACAACCGGTTTTCCCGGTTCCTCTGGTGCCCCGTCCAGGCTGCCAGCTTGCGGCTGGCTTACACTGAAAACGCGTTTCGAACAAGATTGAGGCCACCGTAAGGCGGCAATACGAAACCATAAACGATCATGCTTAATGCCGGCTTAATCCAGATCAAGGCAGCCGGGCGAACGACTCAGCGCTGGGCCACCGTGAGACCGGCCCGGGCGTTGTCCATGGTTTTGTCGCGGCCATAGATGTCATTGAAATACTGGATTTCTCCGTTCTCATCGGGCCATGCGGTGAAATAGGTCAGGTAGACCGGGATCTTGTGCGGGAGTTTCACCGTCTGGCTGCGGCGGCTGTCGACATTGGCGTCGACCTTGCCGGCACCCCACCCCAGCAGGACGGAGGCGAAATCACGCGGATTCTGTACGCGCACGCAACCGTGGCTGAAGGCGCGGACATCGCGGTCGAACAGCTGACGGGTGGGCGTGTCGTGCATGTAGATGTTGTGGCTGTTGGGGAACAGGAACTTCAACTCGCCCAGGGCGTTCTTGCCGCCCGGCGGCTGCTGGATCCCGAAGGGAATTCTGCTGCCATAGGCGTTCCAGTTGACGGAACTCGACCGGACGGACCGGCCGCGGGCATCGACCACCTTGAAGCCGATACGGTCGAGGTAGGACGCATCGCGACGAAGCTTCGGCAGGTATTCATTGGCGATGATGGAAGGCGGAACACCCCATGACGGGTTGAAGACCACCGTCTCGATCTCGTCATTGAACACCACCGTCTGGGTGCTGGGTTTGCCGACGATGACGCGGCTTTGCCATTCCTCGTTGCCGTCATTCATGACGCGAACTTCGAACGCGGCCTGGTTGACGAAAACGTAGCGCTGACCGAGGTCACGCGGCAGCCAGCGCAGGCGCTCCATGTTGTCGAGCAGGCGCGCGACATTGCGATCGCTGTGGTCTTCGTTGAGGGCTTTCATTGTCCGGTTGCCGATGATGCCATCGGCCCCGATGCCAACCGACTTCTGGAACAGCCGCACCTGTATTGTCAGGTCGGCGTCCATCAGTGCCATGTCGGTCGAGGGTTCGAGGGCTTGCGGGAAGCCCAGGTCTGCCAGACGCTGGCGAATGTCGGGGAGCCGTTCATCAGTGTCTCCCCGCTTGATGACATCGCCGTCGGGAATGCCTTCGAACGAGGCCGTAGTGGACTGGCTGCGCAGCTTCGCCAGTTCAGCCTTCATGGCGGCGTAGGCAGGATGGGTGGGATGCAGGCTTTCCAGATAGGCAACGGGATAGGGTGACCAGGCCAGCAGCCGCATGGCCTGGGCGGCTTTGACCGTTACCGGCTTGATGTCATGGTAGCGCGACAGACGCTCCGGCTCGAAGCGGCCGCCCGAGGCATCCATCGCATATTTGATCGCCTGAGCCGTCAGTTCGACATCGAGACTGGCGAGAGCCGCTGCGTCGCCGGCCGGGATTGTGGCGTCGAACGATGTCATAGCGGGCGGCAAATAATTTGCAGAATCAAGGCCTTCTGCGTCTGCGTTCGCCAAGAGCTTGAGGACTGCGGCACCGCGATCCGAGAGCGTTCCGTTCTGAATCCACACCGGCTTGAAGCCTTGGGCGATATAGTGTTCTGCCACCGCATCGCGGATGACAGGGACCACGCGCAAGCTGTTTTCCTTGGCCCCGAGGGTGTCGTAGATGGCGGCCGCCTCCGGATTGTCGGGGCGCTCGGAGGGAAGGGCTACACCACCCATGGACACGGTCCGATCCGGCACATAGGTGAGGTTGCCCATGCCGAAGCCGGGATCGCCTTCCGGATCATCGTCGGCCTCGGCCGAAACCACGGGTTGGCGCCTGGTGGCTGGCTCGTCTACCCACTGGTCCTCCCGGCGTGGTCGCCGGATGATCTTGATCCTGCTGTCGTCGAACCAGTCGCGGCCGAACAGGACACGGCGCTGGCGGCGATCGATTCCATTCGATTTCCGGGCCGGTCCGCCAAAGATCTCTTCAAAGATGTTGGTCTTGCGCTTGCGGGTATCCGACTTGGACGCCGCGTCCGACAGGTCCGTCACGAAAAGAATGGCAAGCGCGGCAGCGCCAATTCGGAGTGCTGTCTTGTTCATCAGATTCCACCTGTTCGACGGCCCGGCATATTGCTGCCCGGCCCATCTCCGGCCCGTTGGAGCCAGACTGTCAGGACGACAATATTAACCCGATGCCTCCTCGAGGCCAAGGTCTTTCATCTTGCGGTAGAGTGTTGACCGCCCGATACCTAATTTGCGAGCAACTTCAGACATCTGCCCCTGGTAGCGGGTCAGCGCGAGGCGGATCATGTCGGCTTCCACGTCTTCCAACTTGCGGATATGGCCGCCGTCGGTGACGATCGACACGCCATAGGCGACGCCGTCGGCGACCGCAGGTCCGCCGGCGCGTGGCCCCGGATGGCCGGAGGCGATGGCCGCCGTGCCCTGGGGCAGGGCGGGCTTCTGCGGCGGCGGCGGGGCCGGCGGAATCTTGATCTCGTATCCCTCGACCAGCGAAGCAATCTGGGGGAAATCCTGCACGTCGAGGGTATCGCCCTCGCATAGAACGATGGCGCGGAAGACCGTGTTCTCAAGCTGGCGGACATTGCCCGGCCAGGCATAGGCGCGCAGCAGGCCCAGCGCCTCGGCCGAGACTCCGCGTACCTTGCGGCCTTCCTCGGCCGCGAAGCGGGTGATGAAGTGGTCGACGAGGGCGGGGATGTCTTCCTTGCGGTCGCGCAGAGGCGGAACCATGATGGGGAAGACATTGAGACGGTAGTAGAGATCCTCGCGGAACTGCCCGGCCTTCACCATCTCGATCATGTTGCGATTGGTGGCAGACACCAGCCGGATATTGACCTTGATGGGCTTTCTGCCGCCGACGGGGTCGATCTCGCCTTCCTGAATGGCGCGCAGCAGCTTCACCTGCATGTCGAGCGGCAATTCTGCCACCTCATCGAGGAACAGCGTGCCGCCGTCGGCCTCGAGGAACTTGCCGTTGTGCTTGGCGGTGGCGCCGGTGAAGGCGCCTTTCTCGTGGCCGAACAGAATCGATTCCACGAGGTTTTCCGGAATGGCGCCGCAGTTGACGGCCACGAAGGGCTTGCCGACGCGGTCGCTCTCGCCCTGGATGGCGCGGGCGATCATTTCCTTGCCGACGCCCGATTCGCCTTCGATCAGGATCGGGATATTCGACTGGGCGCCGCGGCGGCCGAGACGCAACACATTGGCCATGGCCGGCGAGGAGGCGATGAGATCATCGAAGGTCAGCGCGCCGCCGACCTTCTTGTTGAGCCGCTTCACCTCTTCGGTCAGCGCATTGACCTTCAGGAGGTTCTGCATCGACACCTTGAGGCGTTCCGGGCTGATCGGCTTGACGACGAAGTCGTCGGCGCCGGCCCGCATGGCCTTGATGACGGTTTCGATGGAGCCTTGCGCCGTCTGCACGATCACGGGCAAGTCGCCGCGCACGGCCTGCAGGCGCTCAAGGAACTCAAGCCCGTCCATGCCGGGCATGTTGAGGTCGAGAATGATCAGTTCGATGGTGCCGCCGGACTGGCTCTTGAGAATGTCCAGACCGCGCTGGGCACCGTCCACGGGAACGGGGTCAAAGCCGAACCGGCGGACGAGTTCCTCCAGAATGCGGCGCTGGGCTGGATCATCTTCGACAATAAGAACTCTCACCGCCATGCGCGACGCCACTCTTCCATCTCTGATTGTGCGCCCGGTCACGCCTGCCTCTGCAACCCCCGCCGCCTCTGGCAAGTGACCGAACATCTGGGTGCAATGTGACAGCGAAGGGTAAAGGCGTTGTTAATGGAGAAGATCGTTTGGGGACATCGGACGCGACGATAGCGGTGCTTCACGTACGCATCCCTGTGCTAAGACTGAGAGCAAGACGGAGGCGTGCTTGAACCTGTTGCGTATCGTGTTGTTCGCCGTAGCGGCACTTGGGCTGGTGGCCGGCATTGCTGCGCCGTGGACCGGATTTGCAGCTTATCAATCGACAGCCTGGGCTCTGGCAGGCGGCATCGTGCTGGCGGCACTGCTCTATGACATCGTCACCTCGCTCGCGCGCAAGGAAGTGGGTCTCGACATCGTCGCCGGATTGTCGATGTCGGTGGCATTGCTGTTCGGCGAATATCTCGCTGCGGCGGTTGTGGGGCTGATGTATGCGGGCGGGCAGCTTCTGGAGGATTTTGCCGCCAAGCGCGCCCAGAGCCACATGCGGGCGCTGCTGGCGCGCGTGCCCAAGACAGCCATGCGCTATGACGACGGGGCCCTGCGCGATGTGCCAATCGACGATGTGCGCACGGGCGACCGCCTGCTGATTCGCCAGGGCGATATCATTCCGGTGGACGGCAAGGTGATCTCTGGCCGGGCGTTGCTGGACCTTTCGGCGCTGACGGGCGAATCGGTGCCGCAGCCGCGGGCGGAGGGCGACGACGTGCAGAGCGGCGCGCGCTCCATGGATGGCGCCTTCGACATGATGGCAGCGCGGCCTGCCAGCGAAAGCGCCTACGCGGCCATCGTGCGGATGGTGAAGGCAGCACAGGAAGCCAAGGCGCCGATGGTGCGCCTGGCTGACCGCTATGCGTTGTGGTTCCTCGCCGTGACGGCGATCTTGGCCGGAGCCGCGTGGGCCTTCAGCGGCGACCATATCCGCATGCTGGCCGTGCTGGTGGTGGCAACACCCTGTCCGCTGATCCTGGCCGTGCCGGTGGCCATCATCTCCGGCATGGGAAAGGCGGCACGCCATGGTGTGCTGATGAAGGGCGGGCCGGTGCTGGAGACCATGGCCAGGGCCGAGGGACTGGTCATCGACAAGACCGGGACGCTGACCCACGGCAAGGCTGAGCTGATCGCGATTCTGCCGCAATCCGGTTGGGATGCCGGCGAGGTGTTGCGGCTGGCCGCCTCGCTTGAACAGTCATCGGCCCATGTGATCGCTGCGTCCGTGGTGACGGCCGGGCGGCAGCGCCAGCTGCCGCTCACCTTTCCGGAGGACGTCCATGAGACGGCGGGCGAAGGGCTTGTCGGTCAGGTGAAGGGGGCGCACGTCGTGGTCGGCGGTCCGGGATTCGTGCGCCGCCAACTCAAGTTGCAGAGCATGGAACGGCCGCAGACCGAAGCCGGCACAGTGCAGGTGGCGGTGGGTGTCGACGGCCGGCTCGCAGGATTCCTGGTATTGGCCGATGCGGTGCGCGCCGAGACGCCGCGCGCATTGGCGCGGCTCCGTGAAGCCGGTATCAAGCGCATCGTCCTGGCCTCGGGCGATACCCAGGCGATCGTCGACCGCATCGGTGGTGATCTCGGCCTCGACGTGTTGCGCGGCGATCTTGCGCCGGAGGACAAGGTGCAGATCGTGCTGGACGAACGCGGCAACGGCGTGACGCTGATGGCGGGCGACGGCGTCAATGACGCTCCCGCCCTTGCCGCGGCGGATGTCGGCATTTCCATGGGGGCCAGGGGTTCGGCAGCGGCCAGCGAGACGGCGGATGCGGTGCTATTGGTCGATGACCTCGAACGGCTGGCCGTGGGGGTCGAGACAGCGAAGCGGGCGCGGACGATTGCGCTACAGAGTGTGTTCGCCGGCCTTGGACTTTCGCTGGCAGGCATGGTGGTGGCGGCGTTTGGCTACCTGCAGCCGGTGCAAGGCGCCATCGTGCAGGAAGTCATCGACGTCGCCGTGATCCTCAACGCGCTCAGGGCACTGCGGTAACCGGCCGGTTCAGGTAAAGGTTCACCAGCAAAAAAAGCGTCATGGCATTGAGCAGATGCCAGACCATGTGAGTGCCGTAGGGCAGACCGCCGCAGAGCGGCAGGTCAGCGGCGCGGAACATGACCGATGCGGTGAAAACCAGGCCGGCCGTGAGCAGGCCCCTTGCGATGGCTGGTTGTTTGCGAGCCGCGGCCGCACCTACGGCAAAGATGGCCATCAGAGCCGGGAGATAGGCGGCGGTGTAGCCGATGATGGACGCAAACCAGCTGGTGAAGACTTGCGAAAAGATGAGAAAGGCGGCAACGGCCAGCAGCGACTGCCACCAGATGAGGTGCAGATAGGCGCGCAATGCGACCGACAGATAGAACAGGATGAAAAGACTGATCGGGATGACGTCGGCCAGTTCCGACCAGCGGTTGGCAAAGGTGTGGAACAGGAAGGAGCCGATGCCGATGACAAAGACATTGGCGACGAGAAGGAGACCGGGGACCGTGGGGTGCTGCAGCCGCCGCCACTGGCACCACAAGACGATCGCCGCGACGATGAAGCCGGCATTGCTGACGGCATTGAGCGGCTCGGCCCAGATGCCCGGTCCAAGTCGTTCGCAATAGTGGTCGAGCGGCTCGAACCAGTTCATTGGCCGGATGCTCCCATGAATTCCCCGTCATGCGCAAGGCGGCGGGTTGCCGAAGCGTGCGGCATGGGCCATATCGGACTCAGCCATTTGCCAAGGAATTCATATGACCGCTGCCGCCGCCCATGCTTCGCCCCTCGGCCACCTGCCGGAATGGAACCTCGCCGACCTCTATCAGTCACCGGAAGATCCCAAGTTCGCCGCCGACATGAAGACGGGCGAGGCCGACGCCAAGGCATTCGCGGAAAGATACAAAGGCAAGCTGGCAGCACTTTCCGGCGAGGATTTGGCCGCAGCACTCAAGGCCTATGAGGCGCTGTCCGATCTCCTTGGCCGTACCGGCTCCTATGCGCAACTCTACTATGTCGGCGATACGACCGACCCCAAGCGGGGTCAGTTCTACGGTAACGTCTCGGCCAAGCTGACCGAGATTTCGACCCTGCTGCTGTTCTTCGAGCTCGAATTGAACCGCATCGAAGATGCGGAACTTGCCGAAAAACTGAAGGTGCCGGCTCTGGCGCACTACAAGCCGTGGCTCGACAACCTCCGCATGGAGCGGCCCTATCAGCTCGACGACAAGATCGAAGAACTGTTCCTCGAAAAATCGCAGACCGGGTTTTCCGCTTTCAACCGGCTGTTCGACGAAACCATGGCGGGCTTGCGCTTCGAGGTCGATGGCGAGACCCTGACGCTGGAGCCCACCCTCAACCTGATGCAGAACCCGGACGAGGCCAAGCGCAAAGCGGGGGCCGAGGCGCTGGCGAAGACCTTTGGCGCCAACATCAAGCTGTTCACGCTGGTCACAAACACATTGGCCAAGGACAAGGATATTTCCGACCGCTGGCGGGGCTTCAGGGACATCGCCGACGCACGTCACCTCTCCAACCGGGTCGAGCCCGAGGTGGTGGCAGCCCTGGTCGAAGCCGTGCGCAAGGCCTATCCCAAGCTGTCGCACCGCTATTACCGGATGAAGGCCAAGTGGCTGGGCAAGGACAAGCTCATGCACTGGGACCGCAACGCGCCGCTGCCGCAGGAGGATACCCGCGAGGTGCCGTGGACGGATGCGGAGAAGATCGTGCTCAAGGCCTATGGCGACTTCGCACCCGAGATGGCCAAGATCGCCTCCACGTTCTTTGCCAAGCACTGGATCGACGCGCCGACCAGGCCCGGCAAGGCGCCGGGCGCCTTTGCTCATCCGACCGTGCCCTCGGCCCACCCCTACGTACTGCTCAACTACCAGGGCAAGACGCGGGACGTGATGACGCTCGCCCATGAGCTGGGCCATGGCGTCCATCAGGTGCTGGCGGCCGGGCAGGGGGCGCTGATGGCGTCGACGCCGCTGACGCTGGCCGAGACGGCAAGCGTGTTCGGTGAGATGCTGACGTTCCAGGCGCTGCTCAAGGACACAACCGACCCCAAGAAGCGCAAGATCCTGCTCGCCTCCAAGGTCGAGGACATGATCAACACCGTGGTGCGCCAGATCGCGTTCTATACGTTCGAGCGGAAAGTTCACACGGCACGCAAGGAAGGCGAGTTAACGCCAGACCAGATCAATGAAATCTGGATGAGTATCCAGGCCGAGAGCCTTGGCGACGCGATCGAATTCGGGCCGGGTTACGAGACCTTCTGGACCTACATCCCGCACTTCATCCATTCGCCGTTCTATGTCTACGCCTATGCCTTCGGCGACTGCCTGGTGAACTCCCTCTATGCCCGCTACCGCGAAAGCGCCGTGGGCTTCCAGGACAAGTATTTCGCCATGCTCAGGGCCGGCGGCAGCAAGCACCACAAGGACCTGCTCGCGCCGTTCGGGCTCGATGCGACCGATTCATCATTCTGGGACAAGGGTTTGTCCATGATTTCTGGAATGATAGATGAACTCGAGGCGATGGATTGATCGCGATCCGCCGTCCACGTGCGGCGGAAGCGCCGGCGATGGCGGCGTTGCATATCGCCTGCTGGCGGGAGGCCTATCGCGGCATCGTGCCGGATGACCTGCTGGCGCGGGCCGATCTGTCCAAGCGCACAGCGGTGTGGCGGGGCGCCATTGCCGATCCGGAACGGATCGTGCTGGCGGCCTATGACGGCGAACGCGCTGCGGGTTTCATCATTGCAGGCAAGCCGCTGGAACACCTCTTCGACGGCATGGATGGTCATATCGCCGCCCTCTATGTCGCCAGAAGCCATTACCGCAAGGGCATCGGACGCCGGCTGCTGGTGACGGGCGCCGGGCAATGGCTGGGGCGCGGGGGAACATCACTGGCCCTTGGCGTGCTGGCGGCCAACAGCAGGGCGCGTGCATTCTACGAGAACTGCGGTGCCCGTCTGGTGAGCGAGGGCACCTACAATTGGGATGGCCACGACTTGCCGGATGCCATCTATTGCTTCGATGACCTCAGACGGCTGGCCACGCTGGTTATCAGTGAGGTCCGGTCCGCGCCGTGAGGCAACCGAGCCCACGCTGCGTCCTTGAGGTCACTCAGCCTCCTCGGCATTCTTGATCGCATCCGACAGCATCGGCCGGTTGAGACGGTCCTGGAACACGCGGCCGGCGTCTCCCAGCGCTTTGTCCAGTTTTTCGGCGAGCGTTCCCTCGCCCGTCAACTGCTCGACGACGGCGAAGGGGACGGTCACCACGTAATTGTTGCCGCCGATCTTCTCGACTTTGCAGTCGTCGGACGACTTGCAGGCCTCGCCGATCTTGGCCTTCAATTCCTCGGCCGGGAGGGGCGACTGGATGATGACGGTCCGCATGTTGATATCTCCGTAACCTAGAAGTTGCTGCTGCTTGTCATAGCTTGCATCGTCGGCATTCGCGGGTTCGGTCATGATGGCCGACTGAGTCTCGCCGCCGGGGATCCGGATGCGGGCCAGATCCATGCGCCGGAGCTTGGTTCCGGTGCGCGGATCGGAAACGGTTTGGCCCGCCCTCTGCAGCAGCTTGACGATGGTGTCGACCGTTCGTTCCGGCTTTTCTTCGCGCAGCACCGCAATGGCGCCGGCCACATGGGGAGCGGCCATCGATGTTCCGTCGAGCCGCAGATAGCGGCGGCCGGGGATGGCCGAAAAGATCTGCGTGCCGGGCGCTGCGACCGTCACGAACCGCGCGACGTTCGAGTAGTTCACATCGATCGTGCCATCCTTCTTGGTTGCTGACACGGAAACGGCGGTCGAAACGCAAGCGGGCATGCCGATGGCTTCCTGCTCGGCTTCGTTCCCGGCGGAAATGACCGTCGCGATCCCCGCAGCCCGCAGCTTTGCAATGGTATCAGCATAGGGCGTCTGGCTGTCGCAGGGTTCGGTAAATTTGCCCCCGCCCAGGCTCATGTTGATGGCGGCGATCTTGTATTCGTTGCGAAGGCTGTAGACCCACTCCAGGGCCCGCAGGATATCGGAATCGGAAGACAGGATGCAGCGCTTCTGCTGGCCGCAAGCCTGCTCGCTGTCCACGCCGCCGAACACCTGCACGGCGAGCAGGTTGGCGCCCGGCGCCATGCCATGGACGACCTTGCCGTTCTTGAGTTTCACGGGGCGGCCCGCGACGATGCCGGCCACATGCGTGCCGTGCAGGCACATCTCGCTGAAACTCATGTCGCAGTTGACGCCGGCACCCTTGCCGATGACCTGCTCCTTTCCGCCCGGACAGAACGACGTCTTGGTGCCGTCATCGCCGCTGTAGTTGAGTGAAAAGCAGGCTTCTCCGACAATGGCGCCCTTGAAGGCGGGGTGGCGCGTGTCGACGCCGGAATCAAGCACGGCGACGGTCCAGCCCTTGCCATCGAACCCGGCATCGTCGTGCTTTTGTGCACCGGTCGATTCCACGGTGTCGAACAGCTGGGCCTTGCGCAATTCGTCACGGAAGACATAGGCGACGTTGGGGTCCTCGCGGAGCTTGCCGAGCGAGTCCGCCGAGACCGTGGCGCTGACCATGGGCAGCTGACCGATCGGCCGGACGTCCCGGGCCGGCAGGCTCAGCTGCTTCGACAGGTAGGCGGCCGGCCGCCGGAAGGCATTGCCGCCGTCCTTGAAGGTCGAATCGGCCCTGGTCATGATGATGACACGGACCTTGCCTTCCGTCTGGGCGGTCAGCGCGGCGGCCGGGGCAATCTTGTCCATGGCCTGGCTGGACGCGGCCACTGCCATCAGCAGAGGAAGTGAATAGAGAAGCGAGGTGAGTGTCTTACGCATTCGGTTGAATCCCGTTTTTGCTGTTGGACATCGCATCTAGCGGTTGAAAATAGAGAATTTTGGGTGATGATCCAGCCAAAATGTGGTGCTGGAATGAACGGCCGTTCATCTTGACGGAGTTGGAGATCGGCGCTGTTGCGGTGGTTCGGGCGTTGCGTGACGGATCGCCGCGCGAATTGCGGGTCACTTGCGGCGGCGATGCACGTTGGCTAATAGCTGAATGAACATTCCAACACGGGTAGGGGAACAACATGGCTGAACATGGGTCTTCCGGGTCCACTTCGCAGGACTTCGACGCGCATCAGGCGACGTACAACGGCTTCATCAAGGGATCCGTGGCACTCACCCTGCTGTGCATCTACACGCTCATCGCGCTGGTCGTTTTCCGGTTCGTGAACAACTTCAACCTGCTCCTCGGCTTTGGCGGGTTGGTCATCGGTATCGTCGCCGTGCTCGTCGATCTCAAGGCCAGCGGCAAGTGGTTCCTGTCGGGGGCCTGGGCGGTGATCTTCGGGCTGGTGACGGCCGTCGCCATCTCCTAGGCCACCAGCCAGATGAAAATCGCGGTCCCCAGTGAAACACATCCGGGGGAGGCGCGCGTTGCGGCCAGCCCGGATACGGTCAAGGCCTACATCAAGAAGGGTGCGGAGGTGTACGTCCAGGCGGGAGCCGGTGTGGGCTCCAACATCCTGGACGAAGCCTATGTAGCGGCCGGAGCCAAGGTCGTCCCCGATCCCGTCAAGGATGCAGACATTGTCCTGACAGTTCGCCGGCCGTCGGCCGCCCTGCTGTCCGCGATGAAAGAGGGCTCCATCCTGTGCGGCGGGCTCGAGCCCTATGGCGACCGAGAAGGGCTGGAGGCGATCGCGAAATCGGGCGTCACCGCCTTCGCCATGGAACTGATGCCGCGCATCACCCGCGCGCAGTCAATGGACATCCTCTCCTCGCAGGCGAACCTCGCCGGCTACAAGGCGGTGATCGATGCCGCGTACCACTTCAACCGCGCCTTCCCGATGATGATGACGGCGGCGGGCACCGTGCCGCCGGCCAAGGCCTTCATCATGGGCGTTGGCGTGGCGGGACTCCAGGCCATTGCCACGGCTAGGCGTCTCGGCGCCATCGTCTCTGCCACCGATGTCCGCAAGGCGACTGAAGAACAAGTGAAGTCGCTCGGCGCCAAGTTCATCTATGCCGAAATGGCGGAAGCTGCCACGGCTGCCGGCTATGCCCGTGAACTCACGGCGGAGGAGAAGGCCAAGCAGGCCGCTCTGGTCGCCGACCATGTCAAGGGCCAGGACATCGTCATTACCACAGCCCTCATTCCCGGCCGCCCGGCGCCGGTGCTGATCACGCCGGAGATGGTCGAGTCGATGAAGCCCGGCTCGGTGATCGTGGATCTTGCGGTCGAGCGCGGCGGCAACTGTCCGTTGTCGAAGCCGGATGAGATCGTGGAGCACAAGGGCGTCAAGATCGTCGGAACGCTCAACCTCGCCGGCAAGCTCGCCGGCAACGCCTCGCCGCTGTTCGCCAAGAACCTCGCCAACTTCCTCGATCTCATGATCGGCAAGGAGGGCGGGCTCAAGATCGACGAGGCCGACGAGTGCATCAAGGGCACCATGATCGCCAAGGGCGGCGAACTGGTGCATGCCATCCATACGGGAGCGAAGTGATGGAAGCGATTGATCCGTTCGTCTCGCTGTTCGGCATTTTCGTGCTGGCGGTGTTCGTCGGCTACTACGTGGTGTGGAACGTGACCCCGGCACTGCACACACCGCTGATGTCGGTCACCAATGCGATTTCCTCGGTCATCATCGTCGGTGCCGTGCTGGCAGTCGGCGTCGGTGCTCTGGAGTCGGGCTCACCGGTCGCCATGATCTTCGGCTTCCTCGCGGTGATCCTCGCCAGTGTAAATATCTTCGGCGGCTTCCTCGTCACCGCCCGCATGCTCGCCATGTACAAGAAGAAGGACAAGTGAGCTGATGTCGGCCAATCTCGCAGCCCTTCTTTATCTCGTCTCCGGCGCCTTGTTCATCATGGCGCTGAGGGGCCTGTCGTCGCCTGCCACATCGCGCCAGGGCAACATGTACGGCATGATCGGCATGACCATCGCCGTCGTCACGACGCTGGCCACCATGCATCTTTCGCCGCTGGTCATCGGGCTTGTCGTGCTGGGCCTCGCCATCGGCGGCGGCATTGGCGCCTATGCGGCGAAGAACATTGCCATGACGGCGATGCCGCAGCTGGTCGCAGCCTTCCACTCGCTGGTGGGCCTTGCCGCGGTCTTCGTGGCGGCGGCCGCGTTCTACGCGCCGGAAGCTTTTCACATCTTTGTGGATGGCGCGATCCAGCCGATCAGCCGCATCGAGATGTCACTCGGCGCTGCCATCGGTGCGATCACCTTTACTGGCTCCATCATCGCCTTCCTCAAGCTCGATGGCCGCATGTCAGGTGCTCCCATCATGCTGCCGGCGCGCCATGTCATCAACATCGCGCTGGGCGCAGCGCTGGTGATCTGCATCGCTCTGTTCTACGTCACGCCGCTGAGCGTCTGGTTCTGGCTCATCATCGTCATCAGCCTGGCGCTCGGCTTTTTGCTGATCATCCCGATCGGCGGCGCCGACATGCCGGTCGTCGTGTCGATGCTCAACTCGTACTCGGGCTGGGCGGCGGCGGGCATCGGCTTCACGCTGCACAACA
>CAZECZ010000099.1:0-17221 GCA_964510815.1 uncultured Aestuariivirga sp. | reverse complement strand
GAGCCTGCCGCCGGCCTGTCGCCCACGGAGCGCCGCGACCTGGTGGCGATCCTCACCTCACTGCCGAACCACATCGGCTACATCATCATCGAGCACGATCTCGACGTGGCGCTCAAGGTCTCGTCCTATGTCACGATGATGCACAACGGCCAGATCTTCAAAGAAGGAACGCCCGACGAGATCGAGAGCGATCCGCAGGTGCAGGCAATCTATCTGGGGGGCGGCCATGGCTGAGCGTTCGCCCAAGTCCATCCTGCAGATCGACGACCTGCAGGTCTATTACGGCGAAAGCCACATGCTGCAAGGCGTGTCGCTGAAGCTCGAACGCGGCATCATTTCCGTCGTCGGGCGCAACGGCATGGGCAAGACGACGCTGTGCAACACGGTGACCGGCCTCAAGCCCGCGCGCTCCGGTTCGATTCGTGTCGATGGCCGCCAGATTCTCGGCCTCGCACCCCATGAGATCAACCGGCTGGGGGTCGGCTACGTCCCGCAAGGCCGCCGCGTGTGGCCCAGCCTCACGGTTGACGAGACGCTGCGTCTCGCCATGCACCGCGCTGCCGATGGCGGCGGCTGGACGCTGGAGCGCATCTACCAGACCTTCCCGCGTCTGGCCGAACGGCGCGGCAACGGTGGCGCACGGCTCTCCGGCGGCGAGCAGCAGATGCTGGCGATCTCGCGCGCACTGCTCTCCAACCCCAAGCTCCTGGTCATGGATGAGCCGACCGAGGGCTTGGCACCGGTCATCGTCGATCTGCTGCGTGACCTGCTTATCCGCCTCGCCAGGGAAGAAGACGTCTCGATCCTGCTGGTGGAACAGAACATCGGCGTCGCCACCTCGGTGTCGCAGAATGTGGCGATCATGGTCAATGGCCGCATCCACCGCATCATGCCGGCGCAAGCGCTGGCTGCCGACCGCGAGTTGCAGCAGCGCCTGCTCGGCGTTGGCCGGCACAGCGACGATGATGTCGAACCGGAACCGGTTGCGTCCGAGTCGACGCAGGATCGTGTCGCCCAGATCTTCCGCATCGAGCGTCCGGGCGAGGCGGCGGACGTGCAGCCGGGGCAGGCGGTGTACCGTGCCTTCACCTCACTCCCCAACCGCTGGGGTATTTCGTCCGCGCCATCGCCAGAAATGTCCGCACCGCCAGCCGATCCCCAGACCGAAGACGTCTTCGCCATTCCGTTCGCCGAGCGGATCGGGCGCACGGCGCTCGTCGTCGGCACCTATGATACCAAGGGCACCGAACTGCGCTTCATGCGTGACCGGCTGCGGGCGCTCGGCATTCCGGTGAAGACCATCGATCTCTCGACCTCGGGTAAACCGTCGAACGCCGACGTCAGCCCCATGCAGGTCGCGTCCATGCACCGGGGAGGTGCCACAGCCGTGTTCGGCACCGATCGCGGCCAGTCGGTGACTGCCATGGCAGACGCCTTCGCCCGCTGGATCGAGCGCGAGCGCGGCATCGGCGGCATCATCTCGGCGGGCGGGTCCGGCGGCACGTCGCTGGCGACGGCGGGCATGCGGAGGCTTCCCGTCGGCATTCCCAAGATCATGGTGTCCACCGTGGCCTCCGGCGATGTCGGCCCCTATGTCGGACCGTCCGACATCCTCATGATGTATTCGGTGGCCGACGTCCAAGGAATCAATCCGATCACGGATCAAATTCTCTCCAACGCCGCCAATGCGCTGGCCGGCATGATTGCGGGTCTCCCCACTGCCGACCAGCGCGACGCGAAGCGCAAGCTGGCGCGGCCCGCCGTCGGCATCACCATGTTCGGCGTCACCACGCCGTGTGTGCAAGCCGTACAGAAGCGGCTAGAACCCGACTATGATTGCCTCGTCTTCCATGCGACCGGCACCGGCGGGCGCGCCATGGAAAACCTGGCCGATTCCGGTCTGCTGTCGGCCTTCCTCGATCTCACCACCACGGAAGTGGCCGACATGATGGTGGGCGGCGTGTTCTCGGCCGACCATGACCGTTTGGGTGCCGCGATCCGCACGCGGCTTCCCTATGTCGGCTCGGCGGGTGCCCTCGACATGGTGAACTTCGGCCCGCGCGACACGGTGCCGGACAAATTCCGCAACCGGCGCTTCGTCATCCACAATCCCAACGTCACGTTGATGCGCACGACCCGCGACGAGAACCGCGCCATCGGCCACTGGATCGGCGAGCGGCTCAACCTGATGGACGGCCCGGTCCGTTTCCTGCTGCCGGAGGGTGGCGTGTCGCTGCTCGATCAACCCGGCAAGCCGTTCTGGGATGCGGAGGCGAACGCAGCACTTTTCGAAGCCATCGAGTCCACCGTGCGCCAGACGGCCCGCCGCCGCATCATCCGGGTTGCGGCCAACATCAACGACCAGGCCTTCGTTGATGCCGCACTCGCCGCCTTCACCGACATCACGCCACGACTTGAAAGGAGAGCCTAGTGTCCAGGTTCGAACGCAAACAACTGATGGAAAAATTCCACGACATGAAGGAACGCCGCATTCCGATCATCGGCGGCGGTGCGGGCACCGGTTTGTCCGCCAAGTGCGAGGAGGCCGGCGGCATCGATCTCATCGTCATCTACAATTCCGGCCGCTATCGCATGGCGGGCCGCGGCTCGCTGTCAGGACTTCTGGCCTATGGCAACGCCAATGACATCGTCATGGAGATGGCGCACGAAGTGCTCCCGGTCGCCCGGCATACGCCGGTGCTCGCCGGCGTCAACGGCACCGATCCGTTCTGCATCTTCGACAAGTTCCTCGACGACCTGAAGGCCGTGGGCTTTTCCGGCATCCAGAACTTTCCGACCGTTGGCCTCATCGACGGCATCTTCCGCGCCAATCTCGAAGAGACCGGCCATTCCTATTCCCAGGAGGTGGATCTCATCAAGCTTGCGCACTCGAAGGACATGCTGACCACGCCCTATGTCTTCAATGCCGATGAGGCGGCGGCGATGGCGAAGGCCGGGGCCGACATCATCGTCTGCCATCTGGGGCTGACAACCGGCGGCAGCATCGGCTCCAAGACGGCGCTCAAGCTCGAGGATTGCCCGGCCCTCGTCGACGAATGGTCGGAAGCGGCACTCAAGGTCAACAAGGATGCCATCGTGCTCGTCCACGGCGGGCCGGTGTCGATGCCGGACGATGCGACCTTCGTCCTGCGCAACACCAAGAATTGCCATGGCTTCTACGGCGCCTCCTCGATGGAGCGGCTGCCGACGGAGGTGGCGCTCACGGAACAGACGAAGACATTCAAGGCCATCTCCTTCTGAGGATGGCTTCGACAGGGAGGTAGTAGGATCATGGCAGCCCAGGCTCTCGGCGCCCTCATCTTGTGGCTCATCATCGCGGCGATCGTCATCGTCATCGCGGTCTATGTGTTGCGCTGGTTGTACCGGCGCTCGACCAAGGACACCGCCTTCGTGCGCACCGGCTTCCTCGGCGAGAAGGTGGTGGTGAATGGCGGCGCCTTCGTCATCCCGGTGCTGCACGAGATCACGCCGGTCAACATGAACGTCATGCGGATCGAGGTTCGCCGCGACGGGCAGCAGGCGCTCATCACCAAGAACCGCATGCGGGTCGATCTCATCACCGAGTTCTTCGTGAAGGTCGGTTCGGACCGCCAGGCGGTGGCCGCGGCGGCACAGACGCTCGGACGCCGGACGCTGCAGGCCGATGGCATGCGCGAATTGCTCGAAGGCAAGTTCGCCTCGGCACTGCGCACCGTTGCGGCGCAGATGACGCTTGAGGACATGCATGAGCGCCGCAAGGACTATGCGCAGCTCGTCAAGGAGATGGCATCGGAAGACCTCTCGCAGAACGGTCTCGAACTGGAGAGCGTCGCCATCGTCGATCTCGACCAGACCAGCCTCGAATTCTTCGATCCCTCCAATGCCTTCGACGCCGAGGGCCTCACACAGCTCACCGAGACAATCGAGTCGCGGCGGCGCATGCGGAACGAGATCGAACAGCGCACACAGGTCGACATCCGCAACCAGAATCTCGAAGCGCAGAAGAAGGTGCTGGAGATCGACCGCGACAGCGAATATGCCCGCCTCGAACAGGAGCGCGAGGTCGAGGTGCGCCGCGCCTCGCAGCGGACCGAACTCGCCAAGGAGCGGGCGCTCCGCGATCAGGAAGCCGAGCAGGCGCAGCTTTCGGCGCGTGAGGAAGTGGAGAAGGCCCGCCTCGCCCAGGAGCGCAGCATCACCGAAGCGCGGATCAAGAACGAGGAGGATACGCAGCGGCGCGAGATCGCCAGGCGGCGCGCTTTGGACGAAGCCGAGCTGCAATCGCGCGAAAAGACCGAGCAGGAGCACATCGCGCTTGAACTGTCGCTGGAGCGGGCCCGGATCGAGCGCGAGCGCGAGGAGAAGGAGCTTGAGGTCAAGCGCCGCCGCGCCCTCGAACTGGCCGAACTCGAACGCCAGATCGTCATCGCCGCCAAGGCCGTGGAGGTGACGAAGGCCGAGGCCGAGAAGAAGCGCGCCGAAATCGTCAGTACACAGGAAATCGAATCCTCCCGCATCGCCCAGGATCGTGCTCTGGACCAGGTGCGGCTGGAGCGCGAACGGGCTCTGGAAGCCCTGCAGATCGCCAAGCGGCAGGCCTTCGAGGAAGCCGAGATTGCGTCCGGCGAAGAGATCGAGCGCGCCCGCATCGCCACCGAGCGCGGCCTCGAAGAGGCCCGGCTGGTGCGCGACCGCGACCTCAAGCAGCTGGCGATCGAGCGCGACAAGACGGTCGAAGCCGCCGAGATCCAGAAGGTGATCGAGATCGCCAAGAAGTCGTCGGAGCGGTCCGCTGCCATCGCTGCATCGGAGGCCGCGCGGGCCAAGGCCATCCTGGCCGAGGAGCAGGCGTTCACGGCGCGCGAGCGCGAGATTGCCGAGCGCCGCAAACTTACCGAGATCATCAACACCCAGCGCGAGGCCGAGCGCGAAGCGCTGAAACTCACGTCCAGGGCGGAGGCCGAGAAGCGCGCGGCGGAAGCCTTCGCCGAAGCCCAGAAGATCGCGGCACAGGCCGAAGCAGAGGCCGAGAAGATCCGCGCCAAGGCGGCGGCCGAACGCTACGAGGTCGACGCCAAGGGCCAGAAGCAGATTGCCGATGCCGAGAACGCGCTCTCGGATGGCGCCCGCCAGTCGCGCTACCGCCACAAGCTGCTCGACAAGATGGAAGGCATCGTGCGCGAGAGTGTGCGGCCCATGGAGAAGATCGAGGGCATCAAGATTCTTCATGTCGACGGCGTCAACGGCGGCAATGGCACGTCGGGCCGCCACGTCACCGACGAAGTGATCGACTCGGCGCTCCGCTACCGCGTGCAGGCGCCGATGATCGACAGCCTGATGAAGGACATCGGCATCGAGGGCGGCGGGCTCGGCCGCATGACCGACGTGCTGCGCGACGCCAAGGACATCGCCGCGCTGACCCGTGACAAGGGCAAGCCGGCATCGTCCACGGCCAAGGACAAGATCATCGACGACGATGACGACCGGAACCGCTGATGGCGAAAGTCTATGTCTCCAGCGTGATCGGGGCGCCGGCCGCGGATGTCTGGCGCCTGGTCCGCAACTTCAACGGACTGCCGGAGTGGACGCCGTTCGCCGCCGAAAGCCGGATCGAGCAGAACATGCCGGCCGACCAGGTCGGCTGCATCCGCAATTTCCGGCTCAAGGATGGCGGGCGCATCCGCGAGCGTTTGCTGGCGCTGTCGGACTATGACATGTCCTGCACCTATGCGATCCTCGAAAGCCCGATGGGTGTGGAGAACTATGTCGCCACGCTGCGGTTGATCCCGATCACGGATGGCAACACCACCTTCGCCGAATGGACGGCTGAGTTCGAGGCCGAACCAGCGCGGGAAGATGAACTCGTCCGCACCATCGGCCAGGGGGTGTTCCAGGCCGCCTTCAACTCTTTGAAGGCCCGCTTCGGGCGCTGAGCGGCATGGTCGAGGTCCATCGCTCCACCATCATCGATGCGCCGATCGAGGCGGTGTGGAACGTCATCCGCGACTTCAATGGCCATGACCGCTGGCATCCCGCCGTCGCCACCAGTGCCATCGAAGCCGGAGAGCCGCCGGACCTGATCGGAGCGGTCCGCGACTTCAGGCTGGCCGATGGTTCGCGCATTCGCGAGCAACTGCTGTCGCTGTCGGACAAGGACCACAGCTTTCAATATTGTATCCTCGAAGCGCCGCTGCCGCTCATGGACTATGTGGCCGAGGTCCGCCTCAAGCCGGTGACCGACGGTGCGCGCACCTTTTGGCAATGGCGCTCCACCTTCCATCCCCCGGCCGCACGGCGCGCCGAACTCGTGTCGCTGGTGGGTGAGGGGATCTATCAGGCCGGCTTCGATGCCATCCGGCAGATGCTGCGGGGCAGGGCGCCCAAGCCGGAATCAACGCCGCCGCCAGCATCCTCCCCTGCTCGGCCATCAGCAGGGGCAGGAATGAATGCCCATGCCGTCGTCATCGAAGGTTACGGCGGTCCGGAGATGTTGCGCTTCAAGCCGGTATCCGTTCCGCCGCCCGGTGCCGGCGAGGTGCGACTCCGCCAGACGGCCATTGGCGTCAACTACATCGATGTCTATTGCCGCACCGGCTATTTCCGCTTGGTACCGCCCGGCGGCATTCCGGGCATGGAGGCCGCTGGCATCGTCGACAGCGTCGGTTCCGGTGTCACCGGCTTCCGCCCCGGCGACCGCGTCGGCTATGCTTGTGCACCGCCCGGCGCCTACACGGACTTGCGGGTCATGGTGTCCGATCTTCTCGTTCATTTGCCGAATGATCTGGGCGACGAGGCAGCGGCAAGCGTTCTGCTCAAAGGAATCGCCGCCAGTTTCCTTCTCCATGACGTTTACGCCGTAAAATCGGGCGATGTCGTCGTCGTCCATGCGGCTGCGGGCGGTGTTGGTTCACTGCTCTGCCAGTGGGCCGCAGCCCTTGGCGCCCATGTCATCGGCACGGTCTCGACCGACGACAAGGCGGCACGGGCCCGTGCCGCAGGTGCCCGCGATGTCATCGTCTATACGCGCGAGAATTTTACCGAGCGCGTTCTCGCCCTTACCGATGGCCGCGGCGCCGACGTCGTCTACGACGCGGTGGGGCATGATACCTTCCAGGGCTCGCTCGATTGCCTCAAGATCCGCGGCAGCCTGGTGAGCTTCGGCCAGGCTTCCGGCGACATCGGTGCCCATGATATCGGCGGGCTGGCCAGCAAGTCGATCACCCTGTCGCGCCCCAACTACGGCCATTTCACCTCAACGCGCGATGATGTGGAACGCCAGACGGCCCGCCTGTTCGCCGCCCTGCGCGATGGGCTCATCACGGCTCCAAGGCCCGCCACCTATCCCCTGGCCGATGCGGCGCGTGCCCATGCCGATCTCGAATCGCGGCGCACCAGCGGATCGCTCGTTCTCATTCCGTAGGAGTCAATTGCCAGTATCGCGCAAGTTTGGCTGCTTGGAGCAACCTGACTTTTGATGGAACCATCAAAAGCCAGATGAATTGTTCGCCGATCAATTTCTTGGCGCATTATGCACCAGGTCTCGCAAGACACAGCAGGAGACGGCCCCGTGTCGAGCTTCAGTCAAGCGAAGGTGGGCGTGCCTGGCGGCATTGGCAGGCGAGGCGGGATTTTGATGCCATCGCAGTCGGAGAACCGGCTGGCTGACCTTGAGCGATGGGAATGGGCATTCCACGCGCCGTGGCGCTGGCTGGCGTGATCAAACCAATCGACCTGGTGCAATGATGAAATCGGAAGACAGAAAGAACCTGCTCAACCTGGCGCGCATTGCGCCCTTGTTCGGGCTCAACAATTTCCAGCTCAAACCCTTCACGGTCGAAAGATTGAAGAAGCGCATCGAAGCCGTGGCCGGCAAGCTGGTATGACATCCGGGGCTGGGCATCACCGGGTCAATATCGTCCGGGGCGAATATTTCGTCAGCGATGATCCCGGTCTGGCGATCACCACTTTGCTGGGGTCGTGGGTGGCGGCATGCCTGCACGATCCGCTGGCGGGTGTCGGCGGTATGAATCATTTCCGTCTGCCGGGCACGGCAGAACGTCATGGCCGGACAGGTGCCGGAAACACCTGCGGCCGCAATCCCGGCGCCGCCACCGGCCGATCTGTCCCGCATCACGCCCGGCGACTGGACCATGGATGCCGCGGAGGCGATCAGCCGGGTCAAGCTCGCCGGTCTGGCCGAGCGCCTGCAACGGTCCTGCGGCCCGATTGATCACCTGCCGGCCCCGTCGACGGCGATCTTGAGCTGGACGGCGGCGGCGTTGACGCCGGGTAGTGCGGCGAAGCAATTCGCGCTATGATGTCGCCTGCGTCGAAGTCATCCATCACGGATGACAGGCGCCAATGGGGGTCAATCATGGATATCGTCGGAATTATCATTCAACTTATCGCCGGTGCAGTGGGCGGCAATGTCGCGGGCTCTGCCATGAAGGGCAAGAGCCTCGGCAGTACCGGCAATTCGATCGCCGGTGCCATCGGCGGCATCATTTTGGGGCAGATCATTCAGCGCGTGACGGGCGGTGCGGTATCGGCTGATGCTGCGGCTGCCGCAGTGTCCAGCATGGATGTCGTGAGCCTGATCAAGAGCGTGGTTGGCGGCGGCGTGGGCGGTGCCGTCCTCACGGCCATCATCGGCATGATCAAGAATCGTTGATCCAGAGAAACGGGGGCCGGGTGGCAATGCCCGGCTCTCCGGTCACCTGAAGGTGTCGGCGTAGCGCTTGCGGAGTTCCGCCTTCTGCACCTTGCCCATGGTGTTGCGCGGCAATTCATCGAGCCGGTAGATGCGCTTGGGCACCTTGAACTTCGCCAGTTGCGCCGCGAGCAAGGCAATGATCTCCGTCTCGGGCGGCAGCTCCGCCTTGGCGGTGACGACGGCGACGACGCCTTCGCCGAAATCGGGGTGCGGCACGCCGATTACCGCGCTCTCGATCACGCCCGGCAAGCCATCGAGCACCTCCTCGATTTCCTTCGGATAGACATTGAAGCCGCCGGAAATGATCAGGTCCTTGGCGCGGCCGACGATGGTGACGCGGCCATCCGGATCAATCGTGCCGACGTCGCCGGTGACGAAATAGCCATCGCCGGTGAACTCTTCCTTGGTCTTCTCCGGCATGCGCCAGTAGCCCTGGAAGACGTTGGGGCCTCTGACTTCAAGGACACCCGGCTGGCCACCCTGGATGCGGACCGAAACGCCGGGAAGCGCGAAGCCCACGGTGCCCGGCACGCGGTCGCCCTCATAGGGATTCGATGTGATCATGCCGGTCTCGGTCATGCCGTAGCGCTCGAGAATGGCATGCCCGGTGCGGGCGCTGAATTCCTTGTGGGTCTCCGCCAATAGCGGCGCCGAGCCTGAAATGAACAGCCGCATGTTGCGGGTCGTGTCGCGGCCAAAGGCCTCGTCGCCAAGGAGCCTCGTATAGAAGGTCGGCACGCCCATCATCATGGTGGCATCCGGCAGGGCCTGCATCACCGCCGTGAGGTCGAACCGGTCGAGCCAGATCATCTCGGCGCCGCTGAGGAACGCCGTGTTGAGCGCCACATAAAGGCCGTGCACGTGGAAGATCGGCAGCGCGTGGAGCAGCACATCCTGGTCCGTGATGCGCCACAAATCGACCAGCGTCCGCGCATTGGAGGCGAGATTGCCGTGGGTGATCATCGCCCCCTTGGAGCGGCCCGTGGTGCCGGACGTATAGAGCAGTCCGGCAAGATCGTCCGCCTCGCGTGCCGCCGTGTCGTGGCGGTCGTCCATCTGTTGCGCCAGCGTCGCCAGCGAACCCTCGCCGGTCTTGTCGAGATTGACCACGGCGAACACCTTGTGGCGGTCACCAAGCTCGCGCATCGCCGGCTGGCGGTCGGGATCGCAGACGATGACCTTGGGTCCGGCATCGCCGACGAAATAGTCAATCTCGGCCGCCGTGTAGGCGGTGTTGAGCGGCTGGTAGACTCCACCCGCTTTCAACACGCCGAGATAAAGCAGTACGTTTGCCACCGATTTCTCGACCTGCACGGTCACCCGGTCGCCGGGCTCCACGCCCAGGGTCGCCAGCGCATTGGCGTAGCGCGCGGCACCGGCGAGGAGATCGCCGAAGGTCAGGCGGGTGCTGCCATCCGGGGAGCGCAAAGCCGTGCGGCCCACGTTGCCGATGAAACTCTGCTCGAACTGATCAAAAAGATTGCCGCTTGCCACTGTGGATAACTTTCACCTTCAGCCAATCGTCATGTGCCTGTCATGCTGTCCCGCCAGGGTCATTTTCGCGGGCGGCGTTCTTCACCCGCAACACCCCAACTGCCCGCCATGCTGCGGTGCGCAGGTCCACATGCCCCTCTGATCCAGCGCACCCGGCATGGCACCTTTTTACCCCTCGATGAAGGTCTTCATGCGCTTCAGCGCCTCGCGGATCTCGGCTTCGCTCGCGGCATAGGACAGCCGCATGTAACCCTTGCCGTTGTCGCCGAAGCTCTCACCGAAGATCAGCGCCACATAGGCCTTGTCCAGCAGGTCGCGGGCGAGATCGCGCGACGCCCAGCCGGTGCCGGAGATGTTGGGGAAGGCATAGAAGGCGCCGCCCGGCACCCGGCAGCGCACACCCTTGATGTCGTTCAGGCCCGCCACCACGATGTCGCGGCGCTTCTGGAAGCTCTGGCGGAAGCCTTCGATCTCGTCCATCGGGCCGGTGATGGCGGCAAGGCCGCCCATCTGGGTGGCGATGCTGGTGCAGGAGTGGTCGACGGTGATCAGCTTCTTCACCATCTCCACCCAGTCCTTCGGCCAGATGCCGAAGCCGAGGCGCCAGCCGGTCATGGCAAAGGTCTTGGACCAGCCGTCGAGGATGATGGTACGGTCGCGCAGTTCCGGGAAATTGAGGAAGCTCACGAAGTCGACGCCGTCATAGACCTGGTGGCTGTAGATCTCGTCCGACAGGATCGCCACGTCCGGATGTTTCAAGAGCCCCTCGGCCAGCTTGGTGATTTCGGCGCGGGAGACGACGCCGCCCGTCGGGTTGGCGGGCGAGTTGATGATGATGAGGCGGGTGGCCGGCGTGATCAGCGACAGCACTTCCTCGGCATCGAAGCCGAAATCCTTCTCCTCGCGGATCGGATAAGGCACCGGCTTCGCACCTGACGAGCGTGCCGCATCGCGGTAGGGCGGGAAACCCGGATCCGGATAGAGGATCTCGGTGCCGGGCCCGCCGAACAGCTGGCAGGCGAAGAAGAACGTCACCTTGCCGCCCGGCACGATCACCACTTCGTCGCCGGACACCGGCACGCTGAAGCGCTTGCCCACATATTGCGCCACGGCGTCGCGCAGCACCGGCAGGCCAGCGGGCGAGGAATAGCCGTGCGGCCCGTCGCGCACGGCCTTTTCGGCAGCTTCCAGAATGTGTTTCGGCGGCTTGAAGTCCGGCTGGCCGATGCCGAGATTGATCACCGGATGGCCCTGGGCTTTCAGCGCATTGGCCCGGTCGAGGACGGTAAAGGCGGTTTCTTCTTCGATAGCGGCGATGGCAGGATTGAATTTCGGCATCAGGTCACATCATCAATTGCGGGGTCCAGGAGATGGCTGACATTGCGCCCGCCATGACCTGTTTCTACGGCTTTGCTGAACACTTGTGCAACCGCTTCCGATAGCGGCGACACGCATTCCAGATCATCGGCCAGATCGGCGTAGTAGCCGATGTCCTTGGCGGCATTGGCGATGGAGAAGCGATAACCGTCGAAATCGCCGTCGAGGGCCGAGGCCACCATCTTGCGCAGCACGCCGGAATTGCCGGAGCCGTTGAGCATCACCTCATAGAGGTCCTTCCAGTCGATCTGGGCCTTGTGGGCGGCGCCGAAAGCGTCCGACACCAGCGCGATCATGCCGGTGACGAGGTAGTTGGAGATCAGCTTCGCCGTGTGGCCGGAGCCCGGCGGGCCAAAATGACGGATCGTCGTGGCAAAGCACGCGAGCAGGGGCTCGATTGCCTTGAAAGTTTTGTCGTCGGCGCCGCACAGCACGCCCAATTCGCCCCTTTCTGCCTGCTCCGGCCCGCCGGTCAGCGGAATGTCGGCAAAGCCGACACCTCTGGCGGCAAGGCTCTGCGCCTGATCATGGGAGGCCTGCGGAGCGGACGTCCCGGCATCGAGGATGATATGGCCCCGCCTGAGGTGGGGTTTCAGGCCCTTGATGGTCTCGGCCACCACCTTGGATGTGGTGAGGCAGAGGAGAATCACGTCGGCCTCCGCGATCTCGCCCAGGCTGTTTGCTTCGCGGGCCCCCTTGGCCACGAGGTCGTCGACGGGCTTGCGGTTGCGATGCGCGATGACGCTCACCTCGTGGCCGTGTCTCATGAGATTGGCTGCCATGCCGTGGCCCATGAGGCCTGCGCCGATCAGTCCGATGTGCATGCTTGCCTCCTGCCGTCCCTCTCCTTATGGTCCGGCCCGAAAAATCAGGAGACCCATCATGACGCTGCACCGCAATTTCATCAATGGCGAATGGCTGGAAGGAAAGGGCGTTCGCCAGAACATCAATCCGTCCGATGTCTCCGACATCGTTGGTGAATATGCTCAGGCCGACAAGGCCCAGACCGAAGCCGCCATCGCCGCCGCCAAGGCTGCCCAGCCCGCATGGGCCGCCGCCACGCCGCAAGTGAAGGCCGATGCGCTCGAGTTCATCGGCACCGAGTTGCTGGCCCGCAAGGACGAGATCGGCCGTCTGCTGGCGCGCGAGGAGGGCAAGCCGCTTGCCAATGGCATCGCCGAGACCATGCGCGCCGCCCAGATCTTCAAGTTCTTCGCCCAGGAGGCGCTCCGCGTCGAAGGTGTCGCGATTTCCTCGGTGCGCCCCGGCGTCGATGTATTCCTCACCCGCGAGCCACTGGGCGTTGTCGGCCTCATCTGTCCGTGGAACTTCCCGATCGCCATTCCCGCCTGGAAGATGGCGCCGGCGCTGGCCTTCGGCAATGCGGTGGTGTTCAAGCCGGCCGACCTGGTGCCGGGCTGCGCCTGGGCGCTGGCCGAAATCGCCTCGCGCTCCGGCCTTCCCAATGGCGTGCTCAACCTCGTCATGGGCCGCGGCTCGGTCGTCGGCCAGACCATGCTCGACTCGAAGGACGTGAACGCCATTTCCTTTACCGGCTCGGTCGAGACCGGCGCCAAGGTGGCGCAGGCTTGTGCCGTGCGCGGCGCCAAGTTCCAGCTCGAAATGGGCGGCAAGAACCCGCTGGTGGTGCTCGATGACGCCAATCTCGATGCGGCCGTGGCAGCCGCTCTCGATGGCGCCTATTTCCAGACCGGCCAGCGCTGCACCGCGTCGTCGCGCCTCATCGTCCAGAAGGGCGTTCACGATGCCTTCGTTGACAAGATGGTCGCGGGCATGAAGAAGCTGAAGGTCGACAACGCGCTGGCCGAAGGCACAGTCATCGGTCCCGTCGTCGATGAGGCCCAGATGGCGCAGGATGAAAAATATATCCAGATCGCCCGCGACGAAGGCGGCGAACTGGTGTGGGGCGGTGAACGCCTCAACCGCGATACAAAGGGCCACTACCTGTCGCCGGCACTGTTCACCGGCACCAGGAACGACATGCGCATCAACCGCGAGGAGGTCTTCGGACCCGTGGCCTCGGTCATCAAGGTGGACAGCTACGAGGAAGGCCTTGCCGTGGCCAACGATACGAGCTTCGGCCTGTCGTCGGGCATTTTCACGACATCGCTCAAGCACGCCACCGATTTCCGCAAGAAGTCGGCGGCCGGCATGGTCATGGTCAATCTGGCCACGGCGGGCGTCGATTATCACGTGCCGTTCGGCGGCCGGAAGGGATCGAGCTATGGTGCCCGCGAACAGGGCCGCCACGCAGTCGACTTCTACACGGCGATCAAGACCTCTTACGTGCTGGCCTGATCAATCAATCGGGCGGGGCGGGCGTCGTGCTCGCCCGTCCCAGCGTCCGTTCGCGGGCGAAGACGAAGAGGCCGCTCGCCACCACGACCGACGCGCCGATCAGCGTCCAGTGGTCCGGCACGTTGCCGAACGCCACGTAGCCGATGATGATCATCCAGATGATCTGCGTGTAGGTGAACGGCGCCAGCAGGGAGGCGGGCGCAAGCCGGTGGGCCTGGGTCAGCAGCAGGTGGCCAATGCCGCCGCACAGCCCCATGCCGATGAGCGGAATCCACTGGATGCCCTGCGGCATCTGCCAGTACCAGTTCAACGGCAGGGCGGCGACAGCGGCCCCCACCAGTCCGACGTAGAACAGCGATGTCTCGGCGCGGTCGCGGGCACCGACCTTGCGGGTGACGATGTTGTAGACGGCTCCGCACAGGCTGGAGGCAAATGAACACAGCATCGCCCAGTGAAAGTCAGATGTGCCGGGGCGCATGACAACGAGGACGCCGAGGAAGCCGATTAAGACGGCGGACCAGCGCCGGATGCCGACGCGTTCGCCCAAGAGCGGCACCGACAGCGCGCAGACCCATAGAGGGATGGTGAACAGGATGGCGGCAACCTGAGCCAGCTGCAGGTGCGAGATGGCGATGAAGTTGAGACCGGTCGAGGTGAGCAGCAGGACACCCCGCAACACCTGAAGTGCCGGATGCTGCGTCAGCAACAGCGATGGCCCACCCGCACGGACGAGCAGGGCCACCGACACCAGCAAGGCTACAAAGTAACGAAAAAACACGGCCACCGGAGCCGGCAGCGACAGCATGACGAATTTCGCCTGGCCATCCAGCATGGCGAAGAACATGATGGCGATAGCCATCATGAGGATGCCCTTGACGTTGCTGGTCAACGCCTCAGGTCACCTCGACATCGAGCGCGCCAAGCCCCGCGATGGACCCGTGCATGTGGTCGCCGCGGCGGATGGCACCGACGCCTGCCGGCGTGCCGGTAAAGATCAGGTCGCCAGCTTTCAGCGTGAACAGCTTCGAGAGTTCGGCGAGAATTTCGCTCGTGTTCCAGATCATATCGGAGAGATCAGCGCTCTGGCGCCGCGTACCATTGACGTCAAGCGTGATGGCGCCAGACGTCAGCGCTTCGGTGCCGGGCGTGATGGAGCCGATGGGTGCGGAGTGATCGAAGGCCTTGGCGCTTTCCCATGGCTTGCCGCCGGCCTTGGCCTTGGCCTGCAGGTCGCGCCTGGTCATGTCGATGCCGACGGCGTGGCCGAAGATCTTCGCATCCGGTCCCAGTGCCACCACCAGTTCGATCTCGTGATGTACGTCGTCCGATCCGCCCGGATAGGGGAAGCGCCCATCGAGCACGATGGCATCGGCGGGCTTCATGAAGAAGATCGGCGTCCCCTTCACGTCATTGCCCATCTCCTTCACGTGTTCCGCATAGTTGCGGCCGACGCAGAAGATGCGGTTGACGGGAAAATGCATCGTTGTACCGGCGACGGGAACGGTGACCTGCGGTGCGGCGGGAAAGGCCAATGTCATGTGAGTACGATGCCCCTTTCGGCGAATGATGAGCGGGTGGCGGCGGCCGAGCCGTTGAGGTCGATGGCGCGGCAGGCGGCCTCGATCACCTCGGTCTCAAACCCCAAAGCATGGGCGTCTTCGGCGGAGAAGCGTACGCAGAAATCGAAGGCCAGTCCGACGCAGGTGACGCGTGTGAAGCCGCGTTCCTTCAGATAGCCGCCAAGGCCCGTCGGCGTCGTGTGGTCGTTCTCGAAGAACGCCGAATAGCTGTCGATCGCGGTGCGGAAGCCCTTGCGGATGATCAGCTCGGCATGGGGAATGTCGAGGCCCGTGTGGAAGGCGGCACCGTCCGTGTCCTGAATGCAGTGGTCGGGCCACAGGGTCTGCGGGCCGTAGGGCATGTCGATCATCTCGAACGGCGCCTTGCCTGAATGGCTCGAGGCGAAGGACGAATGGCCCGCCGGGTGCCAGTCCTGGGTCAGCACCACATGGGCGAAGTCCTTCGCCAGCCGGTTGATCAGCGGCACCACCTCGCCGCCGCCGGGCACGGCAAGGTTGCCACCCGGGCAGAAGTCGTTCTGGACATCGATGACGATCAGGACATGGTTGTCATTCGGCATCATAACACCTCACGCGGCGATGGCTGCGGCACAGCCTTTGAAAGCGGGGAACTTGTCGACGATCACGAAGACAGGAATGGGGCGCATGACATGGGCGAGCCTCCCCTTTTCCTGGAAGATGGTGCGGAACGGTCCGGTCTTCAGCTTGTCGACGATTGATGGCGCAATGCCGCCGGCGAGATAAACGCCGCCGTGGGCCTGCATGGTCATGGCGGCGTCACCGGCGATGCGGGCCAGCCACACGATGAACTGGTCGAGGGTTTTCACCGCTGCGGCATCGGTGCCGGCGAGGGCCGCCTGCAGCACGTCTTCCGGCGTCTGTTGCACCGGCTTGTCGGCCACGGCCTGATACATGCGCAGCAGTCCGCCGCCGGTGATGGCATCCTCCGATTCGAAGATCACGCCCGGCTTCGTCATCTTTTCGCGCCAGTCGAATTCGTCCTGCGTCGCCACCGGCAGGGTGATGTGGCCGACCTCGCCGGGAAGCGCCATCCAGCCGCCCTGGGGCAGCGGGGCCAGCGTTGCCATGCCAAGCCCGGTGCCTGGTCCCAGCACAATCTTCACGGCGGGCTTCTCGGGCGTCTGACCGCCAATCTGGACGATGTCGTCGCCTTCGAGGTGGGGCAGCGACAGGGCCAGCGCCTCGAAATCGTTGAGCAGGTGAAAGCGCCGGGCCAGGGCTGCCTTGCGAAGCGACTCGCGGGTGAAGGTCCAGTCGCGGTTGGTGAGGGCCACCACCTCGCCGTCAGTCGGGCCCGCCACGGCGATGGCCGCCGCCGCCAGTCCGGTGATGCCGCGCGCCTCTACATAGGCCGCGATCGAGTCTTCCAGCGAGGCAAAATTATTGTTCTTGAGGACGTCGATATCACGCACCCGGGTGGACCCGGGCTCTACGAGGCCAAATCGTGAGTTCGTGCCGCCGATATCGCCGACCAGTGCCAGTTCCGCCATAGGTGCCTCCCGCCGTTCCAAGTGCCACGGGACGGGAAATTCGGCAACACCGAATGCTTTACGGGCGGGGATTTCCCGTCTAGGAAGCTCCCAAACCCAAGTAATTTCCGGATTTGACGTGACCAACCCGCTCGAACAGGAAGTGGCGCGCAGGCGCACCTTCGCCATCATCTCGCACCCGGACGCCGGCAAGACGACGCTGACCGAAAAGCTGCTGCTGTTCGGCG
>CAZECZ010000098.1:0-17311 GCA_964510815.1 uncultured Aestuariivirga sp. | reverse complement strand
GGCCTGCCATCCACCCCATCCGAGCTCACCGTCATGAGCAGGACCCCGTAAGGGGCGGACGGATGCACCATACACGAAATAGGAATATTGTCAAGGATTTTATTCCAACACCCCCTCTCCCATCACCCCAGCGAAGGCTGGGGTGACGTGTGGTGATGGTTCTTCCTTCTCTCCATGGCCGCCCTTGAGGCGGCCATCCAGTGGTGCGGCCGATGGCGGTGCCCGTGGTTCGCACTGGTTCACCGGGTCAAGCCCGGTGATGGAGAGAAAAAGGAGGCCGCTGATGGGGAGAGATGGGGATGGTCCCCCTCCCTCATGCTGAGGTACGAGCGGAGGGAGCCTCGAAGCATGGTACGGGCGTGGACCTTTTGAGGCCCTGCGTTGCAGGCGCCTCAGGGTGAGGGGGATGGGGAAACGGAAGCCCCCTACCCTTCGAACACCACCCGCCCATCGCAAATCGTCATGCGCGGGCGGATGCCCTTGAACATCGCGGGGTCGGTGTGTTCGAGGTCCACCGGCAGCACCACCACATCCGCCAGCATCCCCGTCTTCAGCTTGCCCAGCTTGCCCTCCATGAAGCCCGCATAGGCGCCGTCGGCCGTGTAGGAATGCAGCGCCTGGTGGAGGCTCTGGCGGTTGTCGGGGCAGCGCTCGTTCCAGCGCGGCCGCGTCATGGCCGACTGGATCGACCACATCGGATCGATGTCGGACACCGGCCAGTCGGTGCCGAAGGCGAGCCTGGCACCGGTCTCGCGCAAGGCTTTCCACGCGAAGGCATAGGGCCAGCGCCCCTCGCCGATGCGGCTGAGATAGGGCTCGAGCGGCAGGCCGTGATTGCCCGGCGGGTGCGGCGGCTGCATGGAGGCGACGACGCCCATGGCGGCAAGGCGCGGAATGTCGTTGGGGTGGATCACCTCGATATGCTCGATGCGGTGGCGGCTGTCGCGCCGGCCATTGGCCTTGAGCGCCGCCTCGTAGCCGTCGAGCACGATCCTGACCGCGCCGTCGCCGATGGCATGGACGGCGATCTGCAAGCCGCGCCGGTCGGCCTCCTCCGCCACCCGGGCGAAGTGGTCGGGGGTGAACAGCGGATCGCCCTTCCAGCCGGGATGGTCGGAATAATCCTCGACCATGACGCCCGTGGCGCTGTCGATGACGCCGTCGACGAACATCTTGACGAAGCCGGACGAGAGCATGTCGGAGGCGTAGCGGTCCGCCATCAGGCTCGCCTTCTCCAGCATTGCGATGTCCATGAAGTTCTTCATGTGGAACGGCACTTTCACCCGCGCGGTGAGCTCACGGCGGCGGTGCAATTCCGCCAGCAGTTCGAGGGTGTAGAGGTTGCCGTCCATGTTGTGGATGAAGGTGATGCCATGCGCCGCGGCATGCGCCAGGCCGGACTTCATCAGGTCGAGGTCGGACTCGAATTCGGCCTTGGTGGGATAGGGATCGGGCTCGCCGCCGGTGGTGAGGCCGAGGCGGTCGCGATCGCCCTTCTTGGAGAGGGCGCGGACCGGGTTGATCGCCTCGCCTTCGCGCAGTTCCCCGGTGGCCAGCCCATCGGCGCCCATGACAATCTCGTTGCCGGGGCCGAGGCTGCGGCCCTTGAGGACGCCGGCCATCTCCAGCGCCCTGGTGTTGGCCCAGGCGGTGTGATGGTCCGGCGCATAGACCAGCACCGGGCGGTCCTTCACGATGCGGTCGAGGTGGTGGCGGGTGAGCGGCTCGGTCTCGGAGATGATGATGTAGTCGGCCTGTTCGGCGATCAGGAGATCGCCGGACGGGTCCTTCGCCAGATGGGCTTCCATGCGGGCTTTCAGCTCGTCGAAGCCGTGTGTGCCGAAGAGCTGGAGGTGGCGCATCTCGGCCGCACCCGCGAACAGATGCATGTGGCTTTCGACGAAACCGGGGATGACAGTGCCCTTTCCCGCGTCCACGACTCGGGTTGCGGCACCCTTTTCGCCCATGATCTCGGCATGTGAGCCGATGCCGCTGATTTGATTCCCGGAAATCGCCATGGCTTCAGCTTTTGGATGAGCTTCGTCCATGGTGAGGATGGCGGCATTGGTGATGATGAGATCGGCGCTCATGCGGTGGTCGTCCTTTTCCAAAAATTCATCCGGCGTGCCATATTGCCACTTCCACGTTTGCGTGCGCCACGATAGAGAGACGCGCTCCCCACAGGGTATTCGAATATGGCGAACCGCCTCTTCATCTCACTCCTCGCAACCGCCATCTTGGCGGCACCCGCCGCCGCACAGGAGCGCCAATGGTCGCTCGACGCAAGCGGCGAAGATGCATATCTGGTCTTCGGCGTGCCCGACTCCGATGACATCGGGGTGAGCATCTGGTGCCCGATCCAGCAGGGCGAGGTTCATGTCTATCTGCCAGAAACGGCGGAGAACCTCGGCGACGGCCAGAAAACCGCCATGACCATCAGCACCGACGACATGTCCATCAATGTCGAAGCCGCGCTGGATGCGGGCCAGGATGGCGGCACCTCAAGCGTCGAGGCCACGCTGCCGGACGATTCGCCGATCTTCGATTCCATGCTGAAGGCTGACCGCTTCACCATCAAGGTGGGGAGCGACGAGACCGTATTCCCGCTGTTCGAGGCCGATCTCTCCGGCCTCATGGACCTGTGCCGCAAGAACTGAGCAGCGCGTCGAGCGTGAGGAGGCAGGACCGGTCCGGCACGCCGTTCACCAGCGCCGGGCGGAAATGGCGCTGGAACGCATCCGTCACCTTGCGGGTCGTCTCGTCCAGCTCGCCCGTCACGTCCAGACCGTAGCCATAGACCCGAAGCATCTGCTGGAAACGGCTGAGGTCCGCGGCGTCGAGCGGCTCGCCCTGCCCTTCGGTGGCCGGCGGCACCCATTGGCCGATGCCTTCCGCGTAAAGGCGCTGCCAGTCGAATTTCTCGCCCGGATCGATCTTGCGGCCCGGCGCCACGTCCGAATGTGCCAGCACGTTGCTGGGGGCAATGGCGTGGCGCGCGAGGATATCGCGGCACAGTGCGGCGACCGCATCCATCTGCACATCGGGAAAGTCGGTGTAGTCGATCCAGTGTCCCTTGTTCTGGATCTCGATGCCGATCGAGCGCGAGTTGGTGTCGGTCTCGCCCAGCCACAACGACCGTCCGGCATGCCAGGCCCGCATGTCCTCGTCCACCATTTGCGTGATGCGGCCGGCCTCGTCGATCAGATAGTGGCAGGAGACGCCGGAACTGGCGCTGCATAATTGGTCGAGGGCCGCCTCGGCACTCTTCATGCCGGTGTAGTGAAGGAGCAGCAGATCGACGGCGCGGCCATTGCGGCGCGGTTCGACATTGGTGGCAGGAATAAATGCGTGGGCAAGGCGCGACCGGATCACGCTGCCCGCTCCCTTTCGATTTGATCGTAGGCCTCGTTGATCGTCTGCAGGCGTTCGGTGGCGAGATCGATCATTTCCTGCGGCACACCTGCGGCGATGTGACGGTCGGGATGGTTCTCGCGTACCAGATTACGGTAGCGCATCTTGATTTCCGCCAAACTCGCCGCGTGATCGACGCCCAGGATGACATAGGGATCGTTCTTGATCACAACATGCCGGGCCCGGATGCGGACGAAGTCCTGAGGCGAAAAGCCGAAAGCCCCGGCCACATGTTCCAGGAAGCCGTGCTCGCCGGGATGGAAGGCCCCATCCGCCTTGGCGATGTGGAACAAGCCATCGAGAACGTCTTCAAGAACGGTGGAGCCGGGTTCGAACAGTTTTGCCATTTGGGCGGCATAGGCCTCGAAGCCCGCAACGTCCTGCTTGGCCAGGTTGAACACCCGGGCTACGGCAGACAGTTCGTGATCGGGAACGTGGAACACCTGCTTGAAGGCGGCGATCTCGGTTTCGCTCACCACGCCATCGGCCTTTGCCATCTTGGCCGACAACGCGATCATGCCGATGGAAAAGGCAACGCTCATCTCCGGTGGCGTGGCCGGGCGGGCCGCGACCTTCTGCAGGAATTGCGACACTGACTCGCCAATGGCCGTCAGCCGCTCGCCGATGAGAGTCCAGATCGACATGGGCGTCTACAGAACGCGCCAGACGGCGGGTTCAGCCGTTGCGGAAATAGTGACCAAGCTTGAATTCGGGAGAGTCGATGTCACGATGCGCCGCCAGCAACTTCTCGACATGCCAGGCGCGGCCGGCCGTCCAGGCTGTCAGCCACAACACCGGGATCGCGCCAACGACCAGCAGTCCGTAAAGTAGAAGATCGGGGAAACCGAACAGCTTGGATACGGCCCAAACAGTCGCGACCATCGCCGCTCCCGTCAGGCAGAAGAGCAGCAGCGTCGCGCCGAACGCGGCCACGAGCCCCGCGAGGGACGAAAAGCCCTGGGAGGCGGACTTCGGCTGACTTTCGGGGCTCAAGATTTCCTGTTCCATGCCGCCTCATATGCGCCGGGCGCATCGCGATTGCAACTGCCGGGTTGTTGCCGGCCCTGAATCAAGATCTCAGCGATGTCGCACAAGCCATTGTTCTAACGGCAATAGCGGCTGCCATTCCTACGGTTTTGCAGATCCAGGTGAAAGTGGTTGCGGTGATGGCGGTCGGCCTTGGGCCCGAGCACCGTATGGAAGTCGTCACAGGCTGCGTCATGCACCTGGGTCAGGAACTTGCGTTCATCGCTGCGTCCCGACCAGCCATCGAGCACGGTCACCTTGCGGCCGCTTTCGAGGGTGAAGGCGGCGATATCGATGGCATTGCCATAGCCATGTTCGCTCATCTTGGCGCCCCGCTTGTTGTTGCGCGGTCGGCACGAATAGGATGCCGCGACATCGACGCCCACCACGGCTTCCCCGAAACTGCGCTGCGCGGCCGGCTGCACGGTGTTTTCAAGCCAGTCGTTCAGGGGATCGGCCATGCTGCAATTGACGGTTGCCGGCTGGCTGAAGGCAACATTGCCCAGCGACCTGATCTCCCAGGCATTGCGGACTTCACATCCGCTGCGCTGGCTGATGTCGCTGATTTTCGCGGCAAGGCCGATGCGCGACGGCTTCACCAGGCAAGCCCCCTCGGGAGCCCTGAGACCCTTGGTCTCGAAATAGGTCTTCTCGGTCGACCCGGAACAGGCGGCCAGACCGATCCCCGCTACGGCCAGGGCCGCGAAACCCAACCCCCGCGCCATTCCACACCTCTTACGCATACACACCAGACCAGCAATGACTCCGCATCCTTAACAAATGGTTTGTTGACCAGGGTCAAGGACACCCTCGTCCAGATGGCAAACAGTGATGGCGAAAGGGAGACGAATCATGCTGCGTGTATTGATGATGGCGGCTGCCGTTGCCGTAGGAGTATCTGCGGGCGCCCGGGATGGGCACGCCAATGCCGCAACAACGAGCGGTGCCGGACAGAGCGAGGGCATCAGCGTCGATCTGGGGCGGCGTGATTTCCGAACCTATTGCGCGGCTTGTCACGGTGTATCGGGCCGCGGCGATGGGACCATCGCCGAATTCCTGACGATCAACGCCGCAGACCTGACCCGGCTGAGCAAGCTCAATGCCGGCATCTTCCCGCGCGAACGGGTCCGGGACGTTATCGACGGGCGGGCCGACGTCAAGGTTCACGGGGCGCGAGACATGCCAGTGTGGGGCGACTGGTTCAGCGAGGAGGCCACAGCACCTGGAACCGATGGCGAGACCCGCGAGATCATCGTGCGGGACCGGATCGAGTCCCTGATCAACTACATCGAGACACTGCAGGAAAAATAGCGGTCAGTGCGGCGCGGGCACGACTATCGGTTGAGGGCGGCAACCAGTTCGCCAACATTGCCGTTGCGCTTGCTGACGAAGGACGTGAACAGCCCGCGCTGGAGGTAGACGAGCGAAAAGCCCAGGACCTTGGCGTCGAGCACCTTGTAGTGGCCGCCGCGCCAGCCAAGACGCCAGACGACAGTGTATTTCTGGCCCGACATCAGAACAATCCGGGTGTTGACGAGCACTTCCTTATTGTCATCGCCACTGGCATCGCCGATTTCATATTTCGCAACTTTGTAGTCGCGCGACTGGTCGGCGAAATACCGCGCCATGAACGTTGCCACACCGCCGTAGTAGCGGTCCTTCTGGCTGGCCGGCAGCTTGGACCTGTATTGGCCCAGCGAATAATCAGCAATCTCCGGAATGGCCGCGTGGCGCAGAATGGCCCGACGAAAGCTCGCCACCGTGCCCTGACGATGGGCATTGAGCAGATCCTTGGCGACCTTGCGCATATAGGCGACGGACGGATGTTCAGCATGCGCAGGGGATGCAAATGCCAGCGACGCCGCCGCAAACAGTGCGGCCCGGCGTGAAACCCCGCGACCCGATCCCGATGCGCGATGCGCCATGATTCGCTTTCCACTCACACTCGATTGTTCGATTTAGATGACGCAGGTCGCACGCGTCAACGCCACTACCAGGTGTTGGCCTCGCGCAATTCGGCAAAGAGCGGCTCGAAGTCGCCCTTCGACTTGTTCAGAACCTTGGTGAAGCGGTCCTTCATGGAGATCGTCAGCCACACGCCCTTGAGATTGACATCGGTGATACGGTACCCCGACCCGGCTGGCAGCAGGCGCCAGCGGACCTGCTCCTGACCGCCGCTCTTGAGCTTGATGGCGCTGCGGATCTCGGTGTACTTGCCACGCGTCGACGTCGACATAATCTCGAGACCGGTGCCCTGGAAGTCTTCGAGATAATAGACGAACAGTGCCGCGGCATAGTTGCTGACGAGATCGTAGAATTCGCTCGTCCGGCTGGCGGGCAGCTTCTTCCGATAGCGTCCGAGGGCGTAGTTGGCGATGCCGCGCAGATTGATGTAGCGGTTCATGAGGCTGGCGAACTTGGCGCGCAGCGCCGGCCCCTTCTGGCCATTGTTGGCAAGCTGGAGAACCTTGTCGGCAATCTCGTTGACGTAGGATTCAGCCCCGCCCGTGGCGCTCGCACCCGATAGGGCCGTGGTCGACATCAGGGCCGCGGCCATCCCCAAGAATGCCCGCCGATTGAGCTTGCCCGCCGCCCGCCTATACATGTCGCCTCCGTGTCGCCCTGGTTCGAATCCCTAGCTCGTCCGTGGGAATACGCCGCGAAACTATGAAGAAAGCAAGGCGACGGGGCATGCAATTGTCAGGAATTGGCCCCGTTCACGGGAAATTGCGGCAACAACCGCCCTTGAAGATCACATAAAGATATGTTTATGTGATTATAGAGGTGATGAATGGATGAACTGCTATCAGGATTGCGCGCGGCGGCCGAGGCAACACGCATCCGCATTCTGTTCATCCTGTCGCACGGCGAGGCGAACGTGAGCGAACTGACACAGATCCTGGGGCAAAGCCAGCCGCGCGTCAGCCGCCATCTGAAGCTCATGGCCGAGGCTGGCCTGATCAGCCGCCACAAGGAAGGTAACTGGGTACTGTTCCGGCTGCGGGAAGAAGATATGGGCGGTGCACTCGCCCGCGCCATCGTCTCCATGCTGCCGGGGTCCGATGCGGTGCTGAGCGGCGACATCGCGAGACTCGAAGACATTCGCAGCCGCAGGGCGGAGGCTGCCGCCCGGTACTTCCGCGACAACGCGCCTGAGTGGGAAAAACTCCGGTCCCTGCATGTCCGCGAGGAGGACGTGGAACAGGCCATGGTGAAGGTGGCAGGCAATCGGCCGATCCGCCTGCATGTCGATCTTGGCACCGGCACCGGCGCCGTGTTGAAGACCTTTGCCGGCCATGCAAGCCAATCGATCGGCATCGATTCCAGCCGTGAGATGCTGGCCATCGCCAGGGTCAATCTGGAGGCCGCCGGGCTGCGGCAAGCCCAGGTGCGCCATGCCGAGATCTATGCCCTGCCCTTTCCCGACGGGTTTTGCGATTTCGTCACCATCCACCAGGTCCTGCACTTCCTGGAAGAACCGGGGCGCGCCATCGCCGAAGCGTCCCGTATCCTTGAGCCGGGCGGGCGGCTGCTGATCGCCGACTTCGCGCCGCATGATCTGGATGCGCTGCGCACCGACCACGCCCACCGCCGCCTCGGCATTGCCGCCGAGCAGATGTCGCAATGGCTGGCCCGCGCCGGCCTGAGCTTGCGCCGCCACGAGGTGCTGCCACCGCCATGGCGCAAGGAAGGCACCGGCCTCACCGTCTCACTGTGGCTGGCAGAGGCCCCGTCCCGCGCCGCACCTCACACCAACTCCGCTCACGATCTGGAACCCGCACCATGATTGCTTTCGCCGAAGACATCTCCGGCATCTCCGTGTCGTTCGAATTCTTCCCGCCCAAGGGCGGCGAGGCTGACGAGGCGTTCTGGCGCACCATCCGGAAACTGGAAACGATCAATCCGCAGTTCGTCTCCGTCACCTATGGCGCCGGCGGCACCACCCGCGATCGCACCCTCGACACGGTGGCGCGCATTGCACGCGAAACGAGCCTCAAGCCGGCCGCCCACTTGACCTGCGTGGGGGCCAGCAAGGACGAGGTGAACGCCGTGGTGCGGGACTTCCACAAGGCTGGGGTGAACCACATCCTGGCGCTGCGCGGCGACCCGGCCGGGGGCGTCGGTACCCGCTTCGTGCCCCACCCAGACGGATACCGCAATGCCGCCGACCTGGTGCGCGGCATTCGCGAGCTGGGCGACTTCGAAATCTCGGTGTCGGCCTATCCGGAACGCCACCCGGAATCGGTGTCGATCGAAGAGGATCTGGCCTTCATGGCCGACAAGGCCGAACACGGCGCCACCCGCGCCATCTCCCAGTTCTTCTTCCACAACAGCTTCTTCCTGCGGCTGAGAGACCGCATCGCGGCGCGCGGCATCGACATCGAACTGGTGCCGGGCATCCTGCCGATCACTTCTTTCGCCAAGGTCAGCGAATTCGCTGCCCGCTGCGGCGCCCATGTGCCGCCCGCACTCGCCCAGCGCTTCCACGGCCTCGACAATGAGCCTGAAACCCGCAACCTTGTGGCCGCCATGGTAGCGGCGGAACAGGTCGCAGCATTGCGGCGGGAGGGCGTCAGCCACTTCCATTTCTACACCCTGAACCGGGCCGACCTGGTCTACGCCATCTGCCGGGTGCTGGGCCTGGGGAGTGCAGCGGAAGCGGCCTGACCACGCCTCCTATACGATGATGAAGTCCGATGCCGACAACGGGACCAGATTGGTGAAGGTTGCAATCAGCCGGTCACCGCCTGCGGCCGAACCATCGTTGTCGTAAATCAGATCGCCACTCAGCGTGTTGTAGATGAAGCGATCGTTGGGATCGCCCGCCAGCCCCGTTGTGTTGGCCACGAAACGGCCCGCCGGCAACGCACCCGGCACCAGGCCGCCGCCGGAATCCGCCGCCGGCACGTCCAGCACATCGTCGGCCGGATTGAAGTCGGAAATCAGGTCGCGGAAGGCCGTCCGGCGGTCCAGCACGAAGGTATCGCTGTCGGCTCCGCCTTTCAGCGCATCGATGCCCACGCCGCCGATGAGGCGGTCATTGCCGGCGCCGCCGAGGCCAAGACGATTCCGTCTTGGCGCATTACGCACTAGCGTTATCAAGCGGCGGCACGCCGCAAGCGGGATTGATCGTTTGCAGGGGGTGGCATCGGTCCAGCCACATCTTGCAAGCCGGCCAACATGAAATCGACACCTCCGCACACTGCCAGTCTGGCGAAATGCAAAGGTGTCGAATTACGTTAGTGTTCAGCTGCCGCACTCACGAGCCGCGACAGCCTTTGGGACGGCAACCCGTGCCTTACAGAACAAACCAATCAGCACTCACGGGCGTGGTGCCGATCGCGACGATGGTGAAATCGGCCGCGCCGTCACCATCGACATCACATTCGATCTGCTGCCTGTCGCCAAGATCAACAGCACGCATCTCGCCGGCCGTGCTCGAAAAGCCGGCATAGCCGATGAATGTGAATGGGTCGTCATCTACCGTCGAGACATTGGCATCAACCCGGCTGAGGTTGATGAGATCCAATTCGGCACGCGAGAAGTCGGTGATGGTGTCGACGTCACCGGCCGCGAACGTCCCGAACAGGAACCGGTCAAAGCCGGCGCCACCGGTCAGAGTATCAGACCCCACGCCGCCATTCAGGATATCATTCCCAGCGCCGCCGTCCAGCGAGTCGTTGCCCGCGTTGCCGCCGAGCCGGTCTTTGCCCTCCCCGCCTTCAAGGATGTCGTTTCCGTCGCGGCCGCACAAGACGTCATTGCCGCCCCACCCCGTCAACAGGTCGAAACATGCGCCGCCGATGAGCACATCATCGGTATCTGGCGGCGGCGCAACTTCGGCGGCGCCGATCGATTCATGCACCATGTAGATGACAGCGCGGGCATCTTCAACGGACTGCGCCCAATCATTGATACCCGCGCTGGTCGCCGCGAAGGTTTCAAAGCTGGTGCCATCGGCTGACAGCTTGATGTATTCGTCTACCCAGTTCTGCCCGCTTCCGACATCATTGACGCCGTCGCCATTGTTGTCGCTGCCCCAGACGGCATCGAGCACGGTGCGCTGGACAGCTTCCAGATTGGCCGGATTGCCGTCCATGTCCTGGTACCATCTCACCCACACATTTCCGTAGGTGGCGACACGATCGTAGTTGAAGCTTTCGGCCGTGCCATCGAGGAAGCTGAAGTAGTCGATCTGCGGGTCGCCACCCACATCCGTCACCGTGTTCACCCCCATGAGGGTGTGCGCGGTGATCACCGCATCCATGGTGACCGGCACGAACTTGGAAAAGACACCTGCAAGCAAACCCGTCGGGTTCCAGCCGGTGGCCAGCAGATCGAGGATCTTGGTTGGCAGGTTCGCTGCCGCATTGGCTTGCGCATCGGTCCAACTGGTCGCGCCCCCTGCCTGCATGATGAGCTTGTAGAGCGCAAGGTTTTCACGCGGTGAATCGATCACGACACCGTCGACCGCAATACGCCCATCCACGATCGGTTCGATGACCGTGCCCGCGTCGATCTTTGCCAGAGCTTCCACCAGCGCGTCTGCAACCACCGAATCCGGCGACCGCATGATATTGGCCCGCTCCAGATCAATTTCCTGGACAAAGGGCAACATGTCGGCTGGCACTTCATAAGAACCATCCGACGCCATGACGAGATGGATCGGGAAAATGTCGCCGGTCGCAGCGTTATAACCAACAGGTATGACCTGGCCGTTTTCATCCAGTACGGGCTCACCATTGCCCCCGCCGTCGGAAGGATCGAGGTCACGCAGCAAAACCCACAAATCACCGTAAAGGGTTCCAGACCCAGTACCACCAGCCATTTCTTTACTCCTCTGTATATTTTGCATCCGAATATTCAAATTCCGTGATGGGCGTATTGACCTGAGTCAAACTCTTGCCAAGCAGAAGCGGCGGCCAATGACCGATGGCGGTATAAGTTGACTGGATAGACCCCGCTTCATCTTTTAGTTGAGATCGCTGCATCGCCGCGGCCGTGATGGAAACCAGCCGTGGAGGATCTGTCTGACCACGACGATGGGATGCGACAGCCGGACGGAAACCGGCACTTTCAGTTGCCATTGCACGGGGGATCCGGCAGGAAGCGGATGACGCCTCGTGTAGCGAGTATTATCCGGACAAGGCACCCACGGGCTCAGTTGCCGCCACCGTCATACAGATCGCCGCGGCACTGAAATTGTCCGGGACCTCAACAATGATCACCACGTCACCGGAACCGGAGGCGAAACAGAGGCACTCGAGTTTGCCGCCCAACGAGGCAAGATCTTCTCAACGGCAGCCTTGCGCGACAATCCACCTTCCGCTCATGCGGGTACCCTGCCCTTCACGGCGTGGGCGCGCGCATGGCAGGTGATACGGCCTTCCGTGCCGGGGGTGAGGCGGGACCTGACAGTGGCCTTCAGCTGCGCGCGGGCCCCGGCCGACAGCGCGGCGATCGCGGCCGTCGATATCGGGCCGGAGGTTGCGATGGTCCACCAGTCGTCGAAGCCAGCAAAGGTGCGTTCGACCGCTATGTCGCGTGTCTCGACATCGACGAGTCCGGCATCCGACCACAGGGCGTGCATGGCATCGAGACGGGTGGCATCGGCACTGGGTGGAACCAGCAACGCAGCCCCCAGCGCCTCGAGCTCATCATAAAGCAACTGGGTTGGAACTCCGCCACCCGGAAGATCCCACGTATAGGCGGCGACGCAGCCGCCGGGCCGCACCGCGCGCACCATCTCGGCAACGCCCCTGACGGGATCGGGCACGAACTGGATCACCAGCGCCATGACCGCGCCATCGAAGCTGCCGTCTTCGGCGGGCAGCGCCAAGGCATCTCCCTTGACGAAACTGGCGCACGACACGCCCGGCCGCCCGCGCGCAAACTCAAGCTGCGCCCCGGATGGATCGACGCCCATCACCCGGCTGGGATTGACGCGTTCGCAAAGAAGCTGGGTGAAGGCGCCGTTGCCGCAACCAACATCGAGCCACGAACGAGAGGGTTGCGGCGCAATCCAGTCGAGGAAGACCTCACCGGCGCTGCGGCTCCACACGCCCATGAATTTCTCGTAGACCGCGCCATCGTCGAAACGGATTTCCTGTCCTGCCATCCTGGTCTCCCCAAGCATCCCCGCCGGCCGGCAAAGACTGTGGGCCAAAGTGCCGGACCGCGCAACCCGCTCACGCGATTGGCGAGGCCCGGCGTGGCGATGTGTCGGCAGTGAACGGCAGACATGTGTCATCCTTTGCGGGGGTGGCATTGATCCCCCGGAGAGAAGTGGGTCTCCCTTCGGGTGTGGGAAGGGAGGCGCGGGCGCTGCCCGGCGCAGGTAGTGCCAGCTTGTGAAGGCTGGCGAATGGCGCGAACAGCGCCCGCTGATCCGGCAGGACTTCGTCGCTGGGTGGAAAGCTCTTCGGCCCTGTCCAATCTGACGGGACTGCCTAACTGCCTTGCGGCGCGGGGGTCGTAGTGTCCCCGGGTCCGTCCACCCGCCCCCGGGCGGTTAGGGTACGTCTCCCTAGCCCCGCGGGCCTGCCATCGGCTCCATTCGGGGTCACCGTCATGACCCGAACCCCTTGCGGAGCCGACACACGGACTATAATCATATTAGGAATATAATGTCAAGTGTTGTCCAGCGCGGCGGCGAAGGCGGCAATGTCGCCGGCAGCGAAGGCGGGCACTTTGGCACCGGGCAACGCGGCCGCGGCGCGATAGAGCGCGGGAAGCCAAGGCAGGATTTGATCGCCCACCAGCTTCTGCATGATGAGCACGAAGCCGGCCCAGGTGGTGATGCCCTCATGCGAGAGCTCGAACGCCGCGAGCTTCAGCGCGAGGCCAAAGCCTTCCGGGTTCACCTGGACGTCGGTGCCCCGCTTCAACAGCGAGGTAATGCGGTGCCGGTCCATATGGGCGGCAAACCGCAAGTCCTCCAACCCCGCCGGCAGAAACGCCACCTCCTGCTCCCGGTCCTTGGCATGAGCCGTGGGCGTGCGGCCGAGCAGGACGCGTTCGACGGGGGTGAGATGGGAGGCGTGCCCTAGGAACTCAACCCTTCTGAACTCGCCGTCATGAACTGGGCCGCAATGAGTATCTGAAAGGTCAGATTGCTTCATCGAAATGGAACTTCGTCATTCGCCTGCAAATTTCTGAGATTCGAAGCGCCAGAAATCAGTTCTCCAAGAATTGCCGGATGCGCCGCTCCAGCGCAATGTTGGCTCCCAACACTTCACACTCCCACAACACGAGTACCTTCCAGCCCAACGCCAGCAGTTCCATTTTATTCGATGCGTCCCGTTCTACATTGCGGGCAAGCTTCTTCGCCCAGTAGTTGGTGTTGGATTTCGGCTGCCGTCCATCGAGGCATTCCACCTTCCGGTGTTGATGCCAGAAGCAGCCATGCACGAAGATCACCTTCTTCCTTGACCGAAAAACAAGGTCCGGCTTACCCGGCAAGTCTTTCGAATGCAGCCTGAACCGGTACCCCATTCTGTGGACCATGGAGCGCACCAGCATTTCGGGTTTCATGCCCGTAGACTTAATGGCGGACATGTTGAGCGATCGCTTGGACGGTGAAATCTTATCAACCATCTGGCGAGTCTAAGGCAATAAACTCATCCCGGGAAACCGGCCTGCCAAAAAATTGCTCTATACGAGTCTTGTCGTACGCTCCCGACAGCAAGAGAATGCCTTCGCTCGCCAGCAAATCGCGCGCACCACCGTTTCCGCGCAGACGCTTCATGTAGTCGCGCTGATCAAATAGAAGCGCTTGAACGATCGAACGGTGAATGATCTTCTGCCGGTTTAGACGAAAGAACTCCGCGGCACGCTTCGTGCCACCCTTAATATTCCGGAGCTTTCGAAAGACCTCCATATCAATATCTACCCAGCGGCTAGCGGGCAGCTTGATCCCTTCAACGATCCAAAGAATGTTTTCCTTACCCTTCTTCAAAACAGATCGTTTACCATCCCGGTTACCCTCAAGTGCCCCAAGGTATTCGCTGCGTGCGAGCATCAGCCCCATCCAGCACTTCCGCTCATCGTCTGCAATTGCGATAAGCAAGCAAGGCTCTTCGTTTCGATAAGTCTCGGGCGGTATCATCCAGGTGCCACCCACTGTGTTCTTTACGTCGACGTCCAAGCCATCAATTCTGAGATCGCGCAGCCCCTTAGGTACGTCCAGAAAATCGCGTACGAAATGCTCAATTTTCAGTCCGATGAACGTCTTTTCAACGTTATCGAGATCCCTAACAGCACTACGGGCTGTGTGCACGGGATCCAACACAAAGTCTATCGCATCCTGAAGTAGCAAAGGGAATTGTGATAGTAGACTCTCTTCGCCACCCGCCCTTGAGAATATGGCTGACCTGATACGGTTGAGAACCGGATAGTCCTGATGGCGTTCAGAGATTGATGGAGTAGCGAATCTCATCTCAGCAAGCTAAGCAAAAACTAGCTTGTCAGTCCGTGGCCTCTGATTGCCAATCAATGCGGGCAGTATCAATGAAGCAACTGCTTTGGCCACCGGTGGTGGAAAGGCGTTCCCAACTTGCCTATACCGCGCGGTCTTGCCACCCCATAGTTCCCATTCATCTGGAAATCCTTGAATGCGAGCGACCATACGAACTGTAAGGCGTGGCATGCCTTCAAAGTCGGTGCCAGGCTCTTCATTCGCGATGCCCAAGCCGTCGACGTGAAGTTCAGCCCAAGCCTTACGGGCACGGGTAGGACCGAGGTCCGGTCCCCCGTGCTTTTTGGAGCCGCCGACCACCGTCGGCGCAATCCCATTCGCAAGTTCCTTCCAGCGTTCTGCCAGCTTCCATCCCCGCGCCGCCATGAGATCGTGCAGTGTCTCGCCGACAGTCCTAGGCGCGATCACTTCTTCAGGCCACCTGAAGCGCGAAGAGGCCTCCTTTCGCACAGCAACTAGCAAAACACGCGGCCTCAGTTGTGGAACGCCGAAATCGGAGGCCTGTAGCAGCTTCCATCCCGGCTCATATCCCATCTTGCGAAGCCGCTGATCGATCCAGTTGCGATAATCCGAAAACCGCGGATCAAGCATGCCCTTCACGTTCTCGAACATTACGGCTTTCGGTCGAATCTGGTCGACGAAGTTCACGCCCACATTAAATAAATTTCGCTCGTCTCGTTCACCCAGCTGTTTCCCTGCAACAGAAAACGGGGGGCAAGGAAGTCCACCGGCGAGAAGGTCGACTCCTTTGAATGGAGAGAGATCGAGCTGTTGGAAAAGGTCATGTTCAATGACTTTCCAGCCTTGGCGATTCTGCCGCAAAGTATTGCAGGCAGCCACATCATTCTCAATGAGCCCAGCGTGCTCGAAACCGGCCATTTCCAGTCCAAGCGCCTGTCCGCCGGCGCCCGCGCATAGCTCAAGTGCGACTGGTGGCATCGAATCTCTCCAAGAGCGTGAGATTAGCGAGAGGATTGAGAAGCTGCGAATTCTTAGCTTCATCAATGGAACATAATAAGAACAATCAGTGCGATTTCAACAGAAAAATGAATGAATCCGCGGTTGGGGCTGCACTGCACCCGAACTGGCCAGTTCATATCCAAGAAAACTTGAGTCGGCGGGAGTGATAGAGGGTACCTACTCGCCCTCAACCAGGAACGCGCAGCGGCGGGACGTTGAAAGCGGGATCCCGGCATTCGCCGGGATGGCGGTCAGGAATCAGGCCGCCAGCCGCCTACCCGCCGCCACCTTGAGCCCCGCAACGATGAACGGCGCGCCGTGGAGGAGAAGGTCGAAAATGTCGATGGGGCGCGTGAGCGTGCCTGATCCCAGCATCTTGAGCTTTTCCCACACATGCGGCTCCGGCGTGAAGGGGGCGAGGCCCAGCGTGGCACATGCGATGAGCACGACGCTCCACGGCAGGCGGCTGATGAGGGCAAGGAGTTTCTGCATGGAAGCGGTGTAGCAGCACCGAATGGCATGGAGGAAGGGCCCGAAGGCCGGACCAGAGTCTGGTGGTCGAGGAACGAGCGCAACTTCCCCAAACGGCTCACGCCGGCTTCGGAGCGTCGTCCTGCGGTTCCTTTGCTGTCGGCTTCGTCGCAGGTGTGGCAGGCTCCGCCGCGGCAGTCGCGGGCTTCACCGGCTTGCGGGGTACCGCCCCCGCGGGCAAGCGTGTGACCATGGCGCATAGAATGCCCATGCAACCCGCACGAACGCCTTGACCAAGGTCAAGTGCCCGGAACGTCGGCCGTCAGCATCAGTTGTCGAGGAAGCTCCTGAGCTTCCGGCTGCGGCTCGGGTGCTTGAGCTTCCTGAGCGCCTTGGCTTCGATCTGGCGGATGCGTTCGCGGGTCACCGAGAACTGCTGGCCCACTTCCTCCAGCGTGTGGTCGGTGTTCATGCCGATGCCGAAGCGCATGCGGAGCACGCGCTCTTCGCGCGGTGTCAGCGAGGCGAGCACGCGGGTGGTGGTTTCGCGCAGGTTCGCCTGGATCGCCGCGTCGATGGGAAGGATGGCGTTCTTGTCCTCGATGAAGTCGCCGAGATGTGAATCCTCCTCGTCGCCCACCGGGGTTTCCAGCGAGATCGGCTCCTTGGCGATCTTCATCACCTTGCGGACCTTCTCAAGCGGCATCGACAGCTTGTCGGCCAGCTCCTCCGGCGTCGGCTCGCGGCCGATCTCGTGCATCATCTGGCGGCTCGTGCGCACGATCTTGTTGATCGTCTCGATCATGTGCACGGGGATGCGGATGGTGCGCGCCTGGTCGGCGATGGAGCGGGTGATCGCCTGCCGGATCCACCACGTCGCATAGGTCGAGAACTTGTAGCCGCGGCGGTATTCGAACTTGTCGACCGCCTTCATCAGGCCGATGTTGCCTTCCTGGATGAGATCGA
>CAZECZ010000097.1:0-17503 GCA_964510815.1 uncultured Aestuariivirga sp. | reverse complement strand
ACCATAGCGCGGCCAGCGGCAGTTGCGTCTCCTGCCATGATGGGCGTAAGGCGACCGGCAAGTCGCCAAGCCATCTTCAGACCACGGATACCTGTGATGATTGCCACACGCCGACGTCGTGGACGGCTGTGAATTTCGATCACGCCTCGGCGATTGGCACCTGCTTCTCATGCCATGACAACACCAAGGTGGCTGGTAAGCCCGGCAATCATCTCGCGACGAACAATGTCTGCGAGGATTGCCATGTCACCACCAGCTGGACGCAGGTGACCTTCGACCACAGTGGTGTCAGCGGCACGTGCTTCTCGTGTCACAACGGCACCACGGCAATAGGCAAACCGGCCAATCACATCTCGACGACCAACGTCTGCGAAGATTGCCACGTCACCACCGACTGGAAGGATGTTCGCTTCGATCACGCCTCCGTTTCGGGCAGCTGCTTCTCCTGTCACAACGGAACTAACGCCACCGGCAAGCCTGCCAACCACCTGGCGACAACAAACAATTGCGATGACTGCCACGTCACGACGTCCTGGACGCTGGTCAATTTCGATCACGCCGCGGCGTCCGGTACTTGCTTCTCGTGTCACAACAACACGGCTGTTCCGGGCAAGCCCGCCGATCACATCAAGACGACCAATACCTGCGATGACTGCCATGTCACGACGTCTTGGACGCAGGTCAATTTTGATCATGCGGCGGCGACCGGCAGCTGCTTCTCCTGCCACAACAATTCGCCGATCCAGGGCAAGCCGGCAGACCATCTCAACACCACGAATGTATGCGAGGACTGCCACGTCTCCACCAGCTGGACCACGGTGAACTTCGATCATGCCGCGGCCAAGGGTACCTGCATGTCCTGCCATGATGGCAACAAGGCCCCGGGCAAGACGAGCGGACACTTCATCACGACCAAGGACTGCGGCGACTGCCACGTGACGACGGCTTGGACACCGATCCAGTACACTCACGTGTCGCCAGGCTATGCCGATCATGGCAGCAGGCTGACCTGCCTCAGCTGCCACAGGACCAATAACGAGGTGATCAACTGGCAGTATCCGGCCTATGCGCCGGACTGCGCAGCGTGCCACGCCGGCGATTTCCGGCAGGGCCCGCATGTCAAGTACGAGTCACCCACAAAGGCGTACTACACGGTCAGCGAATTGCGTGACTGCTCAGGGGCATGTCACATGTACACGGATTCCTCTCTGACCAGGATCAAGGAGAACAGGAGCGGCGAACATCGAGCGACAAGAGGTGACTGGTAATGCGTTTGAGTAGACTGTTCGCTGGACGTCATATTTTCCTCGCGGGTACGATGATGGGGGTCGTGTTTGCCGCTCCCTCCCGGGCGGAACCGGCCTATGAGTCGCTCCTGTCGACTGTCAGCGTTCGGGCGTTGGCGCAATGTGCCGTGATCGATGTCGCGTTCAATCGTCCCGTGAACTATGCAGGCCACTTCCCGCCAAACCGGGGGCTTGAACTGATGGTTCGCCTGGAGCCGTTGGGAACCGAACAGACACCGGAGATGCGGGATCCCCGCGGCGAAAGTGCCAGTGTCCCATCAGGCAATGCGGCTGGGCTTGTTTCTGCGACATTCGATGCTGGCCGGGCAAATCCCCAGCTTCGCCTAACCTTTGAACATCCGGTGCGTTTTGCCATCAGCCGTGATACCGATCCGCGCCACATCATCATCACGATGCGGGCCGATGGCGACCCCGGTGACTGCCACTCCGGCGGAAGTGGCAGCGATGAATCCTCTGGTGATGCAGCATCTGCGCTGGCTGATGGCAAGATGGCATTGGCGAAGAAGGATTATAGTCGGGCGGTGGCGCTCTTCACCAAGGCCGTCAGCCGGGGCGACGGCGCGGTGAAGCGCGACGCACAGGAGTATCTGGGTCTTGCACGCGAGCGGGCAGGGCAATTGGCTCATGCCGAGGCGGAGTATAAGTCCTATCTCAAGACCTACCCAAAGGGAGCGGGAGCGGATCGCGTGCGGCAGCGCCTGGCTGGCGTGACCGCTGCCATGGATGCCGAAGCGGAGGCACGCTTCAAATCCCAGAAGACTGATTTGCAGGCACCAGGAAAGAGCGGCGCAGGTGAAGGTAGTCAAGATCTGGTGAATGGGGGTACCAGGACATCCGGCGGCAAATCGGATCTCACGGCTCCGCTGGACGAAAAGGGCTGGAAATGGGAAGCGCATGGCAGCGCGGGCCAATTCTACTACCGCGACGATGGGTTCTCGGATATTGCAGTGTTGCGCGGGACACTCGGCGACCATTCGGTTCATCAGAACGAAATCGTGTCTTCGGGAGACCTCACCCTTCGTGGTGAAAGTGAGGGTTCTGAGGTCGAGGTCAGGGTCTCGGGTTATCAGGAAAACGGCCTGGACTCGATTTGGGATGACAGCCGCACCAGTGTGTCCACAGCCTATGTGGACATGAAGAACAAGGCGAGCGGCCTGTCGATCAGGGCGGGACGCCAGAGCCGCAGCGGGGGCGGCGTGTTCGGGCGTTTCGACGGTGCGCTGGCCAGTTGGCAGGTCGATCAGAATTTCACGCTCCGCGGCGTGGCCGGCTCGCCTGTCTATTACAAGTCCGTCGAACCGTTTGCCGATGGCCGCTACTTCTATGGCGCCAGTCTTGACATGGCGCTGTCCGACAACAGTCTGTCGGCGACGCTCTATGCCATCGAGCAGGATATCCATGACATCATCGACCGCCGGGCGATTGGCGCCGAGCTGCGCTATGCCAAGAAGAATGTGACAGCCTATGGTGGGCTCGACTACGATATCTATTACGGCGAGATCAACAGTGCCTATATCTCAGGTTCTTGGCTTCCAACAAAGGAACTGACGATCTACGGGAATGCAGATTATCGCCATGTGCCGTTCCTGCTGACGTCGAACGCCCTCATCGGCCAGTCGGTCGATTCTCTGAGCGATCTCATTGATCTGTTCGGCCGGGATGCGACCGAACAGCTGGCGCTGGATCGTACGGCATTGGCCGAGACAGTCATGGCGGGCGCCTCTTACAAGTTGACCGAGGATTGGCAGGTGGCGCTCGATGCGACCATTGCAAACTATACAGGAACGCCTGCCTCCGGCGGTGTCGATGCCATTCCGGATCCGGGCACGGAATATTATGTCTCCGGCCAGATCAGTGGCACCAATGTCTTCACTGAAAACGACTACCTCGGAATTGGCCTTCGTTTTCTCGATGGCACCAGCTACCGGACATATATGGCCGACGCAGGACTTCGCTATCCGGTCAATGATGACCTCAGGCTCAATCCGCGCTTGCGCGTTGCCTATCGCGAAGGCAAATCTACCGATCAGCAGCAGATCCTTGTGATGCCGTCGCTGGGAGCCCGCTACAAGGTGGCGGATCACTGGGTGCTGGAGCTGGAGGGAGCGGCGCGGTTCGAAGACAACTGGTCGCCGATGGGCAACAGCCAAAATCTCGAACTCCTCGTCACAGCCGGATACCGTTACGAATTCTGAGGCGCGGTGACGGCAGGCTGCTTTCCGATTTTCTTACTGCTGACTCGGCCTGGCGGGCGAAGCGGACGTTCTGCTTTCTTTCAATTCGTCCTGTTTGGATAGCGGTAATGCCAGCGTGGTCAGGAAGCAGGCAACGAGCATCAGAGCCGATCCTGCGAGACAGGCAGTGATGCCGCCCCATTGGTAGAGAACACCTGACAGCAGTGTGCCCGCAAAGCGGCCTGCGGCATTGGCTGCGTAATAGAATCCGACGTCCTCTGCCGCCTTCTCGGATCCCGCGTAGGCGAGGATCAGGTAGGAGTGGACGGACGAGTTGATGGCGAAGGCTGCTCCGAATAATCCGAGACCGATAACGAGCAAGATGTCGGGCCGCATGCCAAGATCGAACTCGAGGGCCACGATGATCAGCGCAGGAATGGACGCAAGCAGCGCGGACCATAGGCGAGCGGCGGGCACTTCCCGCGTCAGCCCGTCCGCACTTCGCCGAATGACGGCTGGAGCCGAGGCCTGAATGAGGCCGTAGAAGATGGTCCACAACGCCATGAACCCGCCGACCATGGTGAAGGTCCAGCCATTGGCATAAAGGAACACCGGCACGCCGACGACGAACCAGACGTCGCGCGCACCAAACAGCGCGATGCGGGCCGCGGCGAGGAGGTTCACCCCGCGCGACTTGCCGAGCAATTCCTTTGCCGAGGAACTTGCCTTGCTCTTGCCCATCATCGGCGGCAGTGACAGCACGACACCGGTGAGGATGATGGCGAGGGCAGCGGCCATGACCCAAAGTGAAAACCGGAACCCAAGAGTCTGCAGCAACAATCCGCCGAGAAAGAACCCGAAGCCCTTCATGGCGTTCTTGGAACCGGTGAACCAGGCGACCCATTGAAACAGGCGGCCTTCTGCGTGCTCGGCCCTGGCCTCTCTTTCTGCAACCTTGATGGCTGATTTCGAGGCCGTCTTGGTGAGGTCCTTGGCGATGCCGCAGATGCCTTGCGCCGCAACCACCCAGACGACCGAGAGGGCGGCAGCCCAATCCGGCGAGAGTGCCGACAAGACGAGAAAGCCGGTGATCTGGGTCGAGAGGCCCACCGTCAACATGCGGGTGATGCCGAAGCGCGTCGCAAGCCAGCCGCCGATGAAGTTCGCGGCGATCCCTGCCGCCTCATAGAGCAGGAACAGGAACGACAGGACGAATGGCGAGTAACCGAGATGGAAGAAGTGCAACAGCACCAGCATGCGGAGTGCGCCGTCCGTGAGGGTGAACCCCCAATAGGCAGCTGTGACGATCGCGTAGTTGCGGGCGCCAGACGCCATCAGATGCCAGCCTCCCGCATGTAGCAGGCGAGGTCCACCATGCGGCAGGCGTATCCCATCTCGTTGTCGTACCAGGCGTAGACCTTGAGCAGCGTGCCGTCGGTGACCAAAGTCGACAGGCCATCGACGATCGACGACCGGGTGTCGCGTGCATAATCGGCGGAGACGAGTGGCCGGTCCTCAAACCCCAGAATGCCGGCTAGAGGTCCCGAAGCCGCCGCCTTGAACAACGCGTTGACGTCTTCCTTTGTCGTCTCGCGGTTCAGTTCGAAGACGCAGTCGGTGAGGGAGGCATTGAGCACGGGAACACGAACCGCATGACCATCGAGCTTGCCCTTCAGTTCAGGGTAGATCAGAGAGATTGCCGTGGCGCTGCCGGTGGTCGTCGGCTGTAGGGACAGCATCGCCGAGCGGGCCCTGCGCAAATCCTTGTGAGGGGCATCGACCACCACATTGGTGTTGGTCGGGTCATGGATGGTGGTGATCTGGCCGTGGCGGATGCCGAGGTTCTCGTGCACCACCTTGACGACCGGTGCGAGGCAATTGGTGGTGCATGAGGCGGCAGTGACAATGGGGTAATTCGCCGGATCGTAGAGATCGTGGTTGATGCCGACGACGATGTTGAGAACATCAGGTTCCTTCACCGGCGCAGCAACGATCACGCGTTTGGCACCTCGCCTGAGATGGCCGTCAAGGGTCGCATGATTCAGAAACTTGCCGGTGCATTCGAGCACGAGGTCGACACCGAGATCACCCCATGGGATTTCGGCTGCGTTGGAATGCGATGAGTATCCGATCCGCTTGTCTCCAACATGGAATGCATCATCATTTTCTACCGAGATCGTGGTGCGCCAGCGGCCTTGCACAGAGTCGAATTCGAGCAGATGCGCCGTCGCAGCGATGCCCCCCTTGATCTCGTTGACATGAACGATGTCGAGGCGGTTATGCCCACGGGGATCGTCGCTCCCGCGTTCAGCGGCGCCCAGGGCCGCACGAAAGGCCAATCGACCGATGCGGCCCATACCGTTGATGCCTACGCGCATAGTGCAACCGTCCTTGAGCAGTTCTTCTCAGTTTGATTGGGGGTGGGAGGCGGGACGGCCTTCATACCAACCCTTGCTGGCGTTCACGATCCTGACCAGCGACAGCATCACCGGTACCTCGATCAGCACGCCGACTACTGTGGCGAGCGCTGCGCCCGACTGAAATCCAAAGAGACTGATGGCCGTGGCGACCGCAAGTTCGAAGAAGTTGCTGGCACCGATCAAGGCTGAGGGGCCGGCCACACAATGCTCCTCGCCGGAGAGCTTGTTCAGGACATAACCAATGGCGAAGATGGCGTAACCCTGGATGGCAATGGGAATGGCGAGGAGGGCGATCACGAGGGGTTGCGCGATGATCTGTTCGCCTTGGAAAGCAAAGAGCAGCACCAGCGTGGCGAGCAGGGCGATGAGCGATACCGGCTGGATCGTCTTGAGGAAGCCTTCGAGACCGCCAGTTGCGGTGAGGCGGATGCGCAGGATCTGTGAGATGATGACCGGCACCACGATATAGAGCACGACCGACAGCAGTAGCGTTTCCCACGGAATGACAATGGATGACAGGCCAAGCAACAATGCCACGATCGGCGCGAAAGCGACGACCATCACGGCATCATTGAGCGCCACCTGGCTGAGGGTGAAGTGCGGCTCGCCCTTCGACAAGTTGCTCCAGACGAAAACCATGGCCGTGCAGGGGGCGGCGCCGAGCAGGATGAGCCCTGCAATGTAGCTTTCGATCTGCATCTCCGGCAGCAGCGGCCGGAACAGCCAGCCGATGAAGATCCAGCCCAGCACGGCCATGGTGAAAGGCTTGATCGCCCAGTTGACGATCAGTGTGATGCCGATGCCGCGCCAATGCTTGGCCACCTGGCCCAGGGCGCGGAAGTCGATCTTCACCAGCATGGGAATGATCATAAGCCAGATGAGGACGGCCACGGGCAGATTGACCTTTGCGAGTTCCAAGGCGCCGATGGCGCCGAAGAGGCCGGGCATCATCTGGCCCAGCAGAATGCCGGCGATGATGCAAAGAAAGACCCAGACGGTGAGATAGCGTTCAAAAAGAGACATGATGATTGCCAGCTAGGAGTGTGCCGATTTCTTCCAGCTTGTTGCGAAGGCTCAGGCGGTCGAGCGACGCAATCGGCAGGGCTATGAAGGCGGAGATACGGTTCTTGAGCATCCGGTAGGAGTCGGCGAAAGCGAGCCGGCGCTCGGCCTCGTTGCCTTCGACCAGCACCGGATCGGGCACGGCCCAGTGGGCCGACATGGGTTGACCCGGCCATACGGGGCAGACTTCCTTGGCCGCGTCGTCGCAGACGGTGAAGACGAAATCGAGGGCAGGGGCTCCGGGGGCGGCAAATTCATCCCAGCTCTTGGAGCGGAATTCGCCGCTCGGATATTGGAGCTTGTTCAGCAACTCAATTGCATAGGGATGAATTTCGCCTCGTGGCCGGCTTCCAGCGCTGTAAGCCTTGAAGCGTCCTCTACCTTCGCGATTGAGGATGGCCTCGCCGAAGACCGAGCGGGCTGAATTGCCGGTACACAGGAACAGAACGTTGTAAGTGCGCTCAGTCACAGCAGGCTCCAGAAGTTGAACAAGACTTTGCGATGTCTTTGAGGATCGGCGTACAGAGTTCCGGCTGGCCGTTGCAGCAATCCTTGAGCAGGAACAGGACAAGCTTTCGCACCGTCTCGAGTTTTGCGCGGTAGATCAGGCTGCGGCTATGGCGCTCGGCTATTATCAGTCCAGCACGGCTGAGAATGGCGAGATGCGTGGACATGGTATTGTGAGGTACTTTCAGCCGCCGGGCGATTTCTCCGGCCGGTAGTCCATCTGGCTCTTCCTTTACCAACATGCGGAAGGCCTCCAGACGGGTCGGCTGGGCCAAGGCAGCGAGGGCGTCGATTGCTGTTTCGCTTTTCATATGTCGGGAAGTATCGACGCGTTATGTGACAGTCAAGTGACGGTTACTAGCGCTTCGGAAAGTGGGGAAACGGAGGTGGGCGAAAAGAGGTGAGCATCTTGGCGTCTTGATCTTCTATTCCACGTGGCTCAGGGAGTCTCAAGGAGATAGGGCCAGTTGGCCGTGCAAGAAGACGGGCCCCCGAACCGTCGACCGCAAACTGGGGCAAATTCGAGAGGTCTGACGTGAAGCGGTCTCGGCTGTGGCAAGATCGTCACTTTATATCAATTGCTTAGATAAAAAATGGCGGAGGGGGAGGGATTCGAACCCCCGGAGGGCGCGAACCCTCAACGGTTTTCAAGACCGCCGCAATCGACCACTCTGCCACCCCTCCGGCGGCGTGCGGGGCTTCCTAGCAGCCCCGCAGACCATTCTCAACGGTTTCGTCGTCAATCCGCGTATGACGGATCCTTGTCGTCGAGGATGGACTTCATTTCGGCGAAGTGAGACTGGAACTGGTCGCGGTCGGCTGCCCATTCCTGGGCCGTCTTCTCCGCCACCTCATGACTCATGACGTGCAGTTTCTGGCCAGATGAATAGGCCAGGATCAGGTTGCGGCAAGCGCGTTCCAGATAATAGGTCAGATCGAAGGCCTCCGCGACCGTGGGCGCACAAACGAGCACGCCGTGATTGCCCATCATCATGATGTTCCGGTTGCCCAGCATGGCACCCAACCGGTCGCCTTCGGCATCCGAATTGGCCATGCCGCCATAGTCCATATCGATCGCAACGCGATTATAGTACCGCGCCGTATTCTGATCGATGGGCGGAATTTCCGGGTTCGCCAGCGAGGCGACGGCCGTCGCATAGGTTGGGTGGAGGTGAATGATGCAACGGGCCTGGGGCACGTTGGCGTGCATGCGGCCATGAATCGACCAAGCCGTCAAATCGGGTGCGTCGGGCCGGTCCATGGTGGATTTGTCATTGGCATCGAGCAAGAGCAGGTCCGAGGCCCGGATCCTGGAGAAATGCTTCCAACGCGGATTCATAAGGAATTTCTTGCCGTCGGCAGATACGGCGAGGCTGAGGTGATTGGCGACCGCCTCGTGCCAATCAAACATGGCGGAGAGTCTAAATGCCGCCGCAAGGTCGACACGCAATTGCCATTCGTCGGTTTCAAGAGTGCGGGCGGTCTTGAGCGTGGTGAGGTTACCCATCATAATCTCCTGTGCTGTAGAAGTTTAGATAGCGCAGCGGCGCGCGAAGAGCAATTGTGGGCTTGGTGGTCGCTGACCGGCAGGCGGGAAGCGGAGGAACTGGAGCATGAAGAAGGCTGTCGCGGTCGTGATGCTGGTCACGCTGCTGGGCGCGACTGGTGCGGCTGCACGGGCGGAAACCGAGGTTACCGGAACGTGGGTCATGGACAACGGCAAAGTCACAGTCCGCGTGTCGAGTTGTGGCGCCAGCTTGTGTGGAACCATCGTTGGGTTGAAAAAGCCGCTGGACAAGCATGGCAATGCCAAGCTGGACAGGGAGAACCCGAATCCTGCCCTTCGCAGCCGGCCTGTGATTGGCCTCACCATTCTTTCCAACATGCGGCCGGCCGGCAGCAATCGCTGGAAAGGCAAGATCTACAATCCCGATGACGGCAAGACCTATACATCGCGCATGAAACTCCAGGGCGACAACGTCATGAAGGTGGAGGGTTGCGTTGCCGGCGTGTTGTGCAAGGCCATGAAATTCGTGCGGATCAAGTGACACCCTTGGTGAAGCGTTACCTATCAGTCCTGGCCGTTTCCATTCTCTTGTGCGCGGGCCCGGCGCTGGCCCAGTCGCTGCAGGACCTGCCGTTCGACAAGCAGTTGAAACTTGCGAAGGTCGGCGATGTCGACGCCCAGTATGTCGTCGGCCTTGCATACGAGACCGGCAACCGCGCACGCAAGGACGAAGCCGAGGCCGCCAAGTGGTACCGTCAAGCTGCCCTGCAGGGAAATGTCGAATCGCAGTTCCATCTTGCCCGCCTGGTTTCGCGTGGTGCGAAGGGATTGAAGAAGGATCCGGAAACGGCATTCAAACTCTATCAGGATGCTGCTGCAAAGGGCCATGTGGAGGCCATGAACGCGCTTGGACAGGCCTACCAGTCGGGAACCGGCACGCCAGTCGATCTCGGAAGTGCTGCCACATGGTATCGCAAGGCAGCCGATCAGAAGCTCGCAGATGCAGAGAACAATCTCGGGATGCTGTATCTCAACGGCAAGGGCGTGACCCGGGATCTGCGGGAAGCATTCCTGTTGTTTGAACGTGCCGCTGCACAGAATGATCCCTGGGGACTGAACAATGTGGGTGGCATGTATGAGATGGGGTGGGGCACCCCTGCCAACCGCAACAAGGCGTTGGAATACTATCGCAGGGCCGCCGCTGCCGGCAACACGCAGGCCCAGCAGAACTTCGACAGACTCGAAGACAAGAAGTCCGCTGCGGCGCCGCAGTAGGTTTCCTTAACCATCTTTCCAAACCGCTTATTCACGATCCTCGCGCAATGCTTTTGCCTGTGGGTTTTAGAACACGCCCCAGGGACGGCAAGCCTAGAGCGTGGAGTGGGTGAGTATGCGTTTGATGTCTTGGGTGCCGCTGCTGCTGGTCGCAGCGGGGCTTGTCCTGGCAGGGTGTTCGTCAAAGTCTGACAAGAAGGCATCGCTTGACCCGTTCGCAGGCACTGGAAGCCCCTATTACTCAGGTAAAGGCGAAGTGCCTTGGGGCGGCGGCCGCCGCCATGTCGGCAAGCCCTATCAAGTGGCTGGACGGTGGTTCAAGCCCGAAGAAAACCCCGACTATGACAAGAAGGGCGTTGCTTCGTGGTATGGGGAAGCCTTCAATCGCCGCAAGACGTCGAACGGCGAATGGTTCGACATGACGCGTCTGACGGCTGCACATGCAACGCTGCCGCTGCCGAGCTATGTCAAGGTGACCAATCTCGATAATGGCCGGCAGGTGGTGGTGCGCGTCAACGATCGCGGGCCCTTCGTCGGCACCCGAATCATCGATCTGTCGAAGCGGGCCGCGGAAGTGCTGGACTACAAGCGGAAGGGCAAGACGAATGTCCGGGTGCAGTATATCGGCCCGGCACCCCTGAATGACGATGGCAAGCACCTTGTTGCAATGAACCAGGAACTCCAGCGCGGCACCCCGAAGAACCGGATGATTGCCGCGGCAGACCGGTCCCGTGGAAAGGTCAGGTCGACCGAGACGGCAAACGTGATGGTGGCTGAAGCCAAGCCCCAACGCCCCAAGGCGAAGGTAGCGGCTGCGGCGCCAGCGTTTGAAACCGTGGTCTATCGTCAGCCAGATCCGCCGCCGCCCGCCCTGACCGCGGGGGTCGAAACGACCTATTACATTCAGTTGGGGTCATTTGGAAATCCAGAGAACGCGGCGCGTGCGCGCGACCAGTTCTCCAATGTGTGGCCGGTTCAGTTCATCGAACTGTCGGGAGCCGCAGGTCCCGTCTTCAGGGTCCGCCTTGGCCCGATTGCCGACAATTCCGATGCTGATACGGCGCTTCAGGATGCCTACGCGGCCGGATATCCCGATGCCCACATTGTCAAGGCGAAGGCAATGCAGGCGGCCCTCCAATAGACCGGCTGCATTGCAATTCCGTGCCGGGGCACTAAGCTCAACGACGGTATGAGACTCGGCGGAAGAAGAACAGGCACGACTTGGCATCGGATTGCAGCCCTGTGGCTTGTCGTGGCCCTGGCTGCGGGTTTGCAAGCTCTGCCTGCGGCCAGCCAAGACATCTTCGTGACCAAGGCCGAAGAGGCAATTCTCATCGATGCCCGGACCGGCCGGGTGATGTTCGAAAAGAATGCGGATCTGCCGGTCCCGCCAGCGAGCATGAGCAAGCTCATGACCATGATCATGGTCTTCGAAGGCCTGAAGTCCGGCAAGCTCACACTCGATCAGGAGTTCGTCATCAGTGAAGATGCCTGGCGCAGGGGAGGGGCGTCGTCGGGCGGTTCCACAATGTATGCGGAGCTCAATTCACGGGTGAAGCTCAGGGACCTGATTCAGGGGGTGATCGTTCAATCCGCCAATGATGGCTGTATCGCCATCGCAGAGGCACTGGCGGGCAGCGAGAAGGTTTTTGCGGAACGCATGACGGCGCGTGCCCACGAACTGGGCGCAACCAATGCCACCTTCAAGAACGCGACCGGCCTGCCAGATCCAGACCACCGGATGAGCGTTCGCGACCTTGCCACGCTGGCGCGATACATCATCACCGAATTTCATGAGTATTATACCTATTACAGCCAGCCGGAATTCACCTGGAACAAGATCCGGCAGCTTAATCGCAATCCGCTGCTGAAAGACTATCCGGGCGCCGATGGCATGAAGACCGGATACACGCGCGAAGCAGGTTATGGCCTTGTCGGGTCTGCGGTCCGCGATGGGCGCCGGCTCCTGATGGTGGTGACAGGCTTGCGCAGCAGCAAGGAGCGCAAGGAGGAATCGCAAAAGCTGCTCGATTGGGGCTTTCGACAATTCCGCACGGTGGATGTCTATAACAAGGGAGACAAGGTTGGTTCGGCGCGGGTGTGGGGCGGCACGTTGCGCAGCGTCGATCTGGTGCTGTCGGACGATGTCAGGGTATCGCTTTCGGCCCAGGAACAGGATGTTGCACAGCTGAAGCTCGCCTATAAGGGGCCGATCATGGCGCCGGTTGCGGCGGGAACCAAGGTGGGAAGTGTGAGATTTCTGGTTGATGGCTTGACGGTGGCGAATGTGCCGGTGGAAACCGCTGAGGCGATCGACGCCAAGTCATCCATGTGGTCACGCGCCCTCGACAGCCTGTTCATCATGATCTTCGGCAGCTGAATGACCGGCCTTTTCGTGACTTTCGAAGGTGGAGAGGGCGTTGGCAAGTCGACGCAAATCGGTCTGCTGCGTGACCGGCTGGCCGCCAGGAACCATCGCGTCGTGGTGACCCGAGAGCCAGGCGGAACACACGAGGCGGAAGCGGTGCGCAGCCTGCTGGTTTCTGGCGATGTAGGCAAGTGGACGCCCAAGGCAGAAGCACTGCTCAACTATGCGGCCCGCGATTCTCATCTCGAAGCCGTTATCCGGCCGGCACTCGCAGTGGGCGACACCGTCTTGTGCGACCGGTTCATGGATTCCACGCGGGCCTACCAGGGCTATGCGGGGGGCTGTGATCGCGACTTCATCGATGCCTTGGAGCGGGCAATCGTTGGCGAAACCCGGCCCAGCCTGACACTGATTTTCGACCTCGACCCGGAAATCGGTTTGGCGCGCGCCCATGCGCGCGGTGACGCAGTGGCCGAAGACCGCTACGAGCGTAAGGGCCTCGCATTTCATCGCAAGCTCCGCGCCGGTTTCCTCGACATTCTCCGCCGCGAACCGCAGCGCTGCCGCCTGATTGACGCCGCACAGCCGCTGGAAGAGGTGGAAGCTTCCGTCTGGGCCATCGTGAGCCGGCTGCTCTGATGGCGGAAGAGGTCCGCGATCCCCGCGAAGTCGACTGGCATCCGCGCCGGCGAACCGTGCTGTACGGCCACGATGAGGCCGAGTCGCGTCTTCTGCAGGCCCACCAATCGGGCAAGCTGCATCATGCCTGGCTGATTTCGGGCAACCGAGGTGTCGGCAAGGCGACACTGGCCTATCGGTTTGCGCGATTCCTGCTCTATGTTCCTGACCGTGCCAAGGCAGCGGCTCACGGATCGTTGCATTTGCCCGCAGAGGCTCCGGTGGCACGTCTGACCGCGACAGGATCGCATCCCGACCTGCTTGTCATCGAACGTGCTCTCGACCTTCGCAACAAGCGCCTGAAGTCGGAGATCAGCGTGGATGACGCCCGGAAGGCGCAAGGCTTTTTCGCGCGCACGGCAGGGACAGGCGGCTGGCGGATTGCGATCGTGGATAGTGCCGACGACCTCAACAGCGAGTCGGCAAACGCCTTGCTCAAGGTCATCGAGGAGCCGCCGGAGCGCTCGTTGTTCCTGCTGGTCTGCCACCAGCCAGGGCGGCTGCTGCGTACCATCCGCTCGCGTTCGATTCACCTCCCCCTCGACCCGCTCGATCTGCAGGCCACCTTAAAGACTCTGCAAAGCCTCCCGCCGGAGGCTGTTGCTGCCGATGCCGGTAAGCTCCAAGAGGCGGCGGAACTCTCGCAGGGCAGCCCCGGCAAGGCCCTGGATCTGATTGGTTCCAAGGGCGCCGCCGCCTATGCGGCTTTCCTGAAGCTGCAACGATTGTCGCCCGGTGCGTGTTCTGCGCTTGGGGCGATGTTTGCCGGGCGCGATGCAGTTGACGACTACGGCGTGTTTTGCGACTTGCTGAACGGCTGGATCGGCGCCAAGGCCCGCGAGCAGGCATTCGCGGGCAGGGGAGAGGCTCTGGCCATCGCCCATGACGAGATCAACACTTCCCTCCGCCAGACGGATGCCCTAAACCTCGACCGCCGTCAGGCGGTCACCGATGCGCTCATGCGCCTCGACGAGGCGCTGAAGGCCTCGTGAAGTCCAACATCCGAAGCATCATGTCCAAACCCAAGTTCTACATCACCACGGCTATTTCCTATCCCAATGGCGCCCCTCACATCGGGCACGCCTATGAAGCACTGGCGACCGATGCGCTGGCCCGCTTCAAGAGGCTCGATGGCTTTGACGTCATGTTCCTGACCGGGACCGACGAACATGGTCAGAAGATCCAGCAAACGGCAGCGAAGCAGGGCAAGACCGCCGCCCAGTTCATCGCGGAAATGACGCCGCAGTTCCAGGACATGGTGGCCGCGGTCGGCTGCTCCAATGACGACTTCATTCGCACCACGGAGGCCCGCCACAAACACACGGTCACGGAACTTTGGAAGCGCATGGCGGCAAACGGCGACATCTATCTGTCAAAGTATGCCGGGTGGTATTCGGTGCGCGACGAGCGGTTCTTCCTCGAGGACGAGACGGAGGAACGAGAGGGAAAGCGCTTTGCCATCGAAACCGGCACGCCGGTGGAATGGATGGAAGAGGAAAGCTACTTCTTCCGCCTCTCGGCCTATCAGGACAAGCTTCTGAAGCTCTACAACGATCATCCTGAATTCATCGGCCCGCCGGAACGGCGGAACGAAGTGATGAGCTTCGTCAAGGGTGGTCTTCAGGACCTGTCGGTCTCCCGCACAACCTTTGACTGGGGCATCCCGGTGCCAGATGCGCCGGGCCACATCATGTATGTCTGGGTCGACGCGCTGACCAACTATCTGTCGGCCACTGGCTGGCCCGACACCACGCCACGCAATCATTACTGGCCTGCAGATGTCCATATCATCGGCAAGGACATCGTGCGGTTCCATTCGGTCTACTGGCCGGCCTTCCTGATGAGCGCCGGCGTTCCTGTTCCGAAGCGGGTGTTCGCGCACGGCTTCCTGTTCAACCGCGGCGAGAAGATGTCGAAGTCGGTGGGCAACGTCATCGCGCCTGGAGACCTGGTGAAACAGTACGGCGTCGATCAGACCCGCTACTTCTTCTTGCGCGAAGTGCCATTCGGGCAGGACGGCAATTACAGCCACGAGGCCATTATCACTCGCATCAACGCCGACCTCGCCAATGACCTCGGCAACCTCGCCCAGCGGTCTTTGTCGATGATCGCCAAGAACTGCGGCGGCAAGGTGCCAGCCTGCGGTGTGCCCGGTGATGCCGAAAAGGAGATCCTGGGCGCGGCGGACGCCATCATCGGCACGGCGCGGGCAGCCCATGAAATCCAGGCCATCAACAAGGCGTTGGATGCGATCTGGGCTGTGGTGGGGGATGCCAACCGCTACTTCGCCGGCCAGGAGCCCTGGGCGCTCAAGAAGACCGACCCGGCGCGCATGGAGACTGTTCTCTACGTGACGGCGGAAGTGCTGCGGATTGTCGGCATTCTCGCCCAGCCGTATGTGCCGAACGCTGCAGCGAAGCTATTGGATATTCTGGCGGTCCCGGCCGGCCAGAGGAACTTTGCGGATCTGGGCCAGCGACTGGTATCCGGGACCCCTCTGCCCGCCCCGTCGGCCATCTTCCCGCGTTATGTGGAGGAGGGGGAAACCCCCGCAAAGGCCTGACATGCTGGTTGTTGACAGTCATTGCCATCTCGATTTCGAGGGGGTCGAGGAACAGTTGCCACAGGTCCTGGAACGCGCGGAGGCGGCGGGCGTGGGCCTTATGGTGTCGATCTCGTCCCGCGTGGCAAAGTTTCCCAATCTGCTGCGTATCGCAGAAGAAAATGCCAATGTTTTCTGTACGGTAGGGACACATCCGCATAATGCGCATGAAGAACTCCATGTGACGGCTGACGATCTCGTCAAGCTGGCACAACATCCCAAGGTAGTTGGGATTGGCGAGGTAGGCCTCGATTATCATTACGATTTCAGTCCCAAGGAAGCCCAGGAGGCGAATTTCTTCGTCCATATCCAGGCAGCCCGGCGAGCAGGGCTTCCGGTGGTGATCCACAGCCGCGAGGCGGAGGCCGATACAATCGCCATTCTGGAAGAGGAAATGGCGCTGGGGCCGTTCGTGCCGCTACTCCATTGCTTCACGTCCAAGCCTGAACTGGCGCGCGCGGCTGTGGCCATGGGCGGCTATGTGTCATTCTCCGGCATCCTGACCTACAAGACGGCGGAAGAGCTGCGGGCGACTGCCGCCGAACTCCCTATCGACCGGCTGATCGTCGAGACCGACTCGCCCTACCTGGCACCGGTGCCTTACCGTGGAAAGCCCAACGAGCCGGCGTATGTCGTGAAGACCCTTGAGACGCTAGCCAAAGTGAAGGGCGTTTCGACCGAGGAGATGGCCCGGATCACCAACGACAACTTCTTCAGGCTGTTTTCCAAGGTGCCGCGGCCAGCCAGGTACCAGAACGCCGCATGACGGCGAAATTAACCATACTGGGATGCGGCTCATCGGGTGGCGTACCGCGCATCGGAAATGATTGGGGCCAGTGCGATGCCAGCAACCCCAAGAACCGCCGCCGCCGCTGTTCCGTGATGGTCGAAAAGGTCGGCGGCGGTGGCACCACGCGGTTGCTCATCGATACATCGCCGGACATGCGCGACCAGATGCTGGACGCTGGGATCACCGATCTCGATGCCGTGCTCTATACCCACGAGCACGCTGACCATACGCATGGCATCGACGAGCTGCGGGCGTTCTTTCTGATGAAACGGCAGAAGGTGCAGGTCTGGGCCGACGAGATGACGGGCCACATGCTCACCAGCCGGTTCTCGTATTGCTTCTACACGGCACCTGGCAGCGACTATCCGCCGATCCTGCATCTCAACCGTTTGGTGGCTGGCGTGCCGGTGACGATCCATGGTGCTGGCGGCGAGATTGAGGCGCTGCCGTTTCGTGTGCATCACGGGACGATCGAGGCGCTGGGCTTCAGGATTGGCCGGGCGGCCTATACGCCGGATCTCAACGGCATTCCGGATGAGAGCCTGAGGGCGCTGGAGGGGCTCGATCTGTGGGTCGTCGATGCCTTGCGGCGGACCAAGCATCCAAGCCATCTGAGCCTGCCGGAGACGCTGGCGTGGATCAAACGTGTGGCACCGCAGCGTGCGGTGGTCACCAATCTCCATGTTGACATGGACTATGAGACACTGCGTGCCGAGCTGCCCGATGGCGTCGAGCCGGCATATGACGGCCTGCAGCTTCTGATCTGATGGGTTCGGTATTCAACGTATTGCATTGAAATCGAACCGATATCAT
>CAZECZ010000096.1:0-17674 GCA_964510815.1 uncultured Aestuariivirga sp. | reverse complement strand
TTATAGGTCCAGAGCCTAGTGCGTAATGCGCCAAGACGGAATCGTCTTGGCGAAGAAATTACGCACCAACCTATTGATGAGCGAGCAACTTATCTGACTTTTGATGGTTCCATCAAAAGTCAGGTTGCTCTAAAGATGCTTCCTCTGCAAATGATTACGGCCGCCTCTCGGGCGGCCGTTGGTTTTGGAGGCTTGGGACTGGTCAGAGCTTTGTCCAGCGGCCGTTTCTGCCTGAGGACTTCACACAGGCCTCGATGAAGGCCATGCCGGCGACTCCATCGGCGATGCCGGGGAAGGCCACGTCCTTGTCGAGCTTCTTGCGTTCGCGCTTCGCCTTGATGGCGCGCGCGACCTCTGTGTAGATGTTGGCGAAGCCTTCGAGATATCCCTCGGGATGTCCAGGCGGCACGCGGGTCACGCGCCCTGCCGCAGCGTTCGAGCCAGCGCCGCCGCGCGTGATCAAACGCTTGGGTTCGCCATAGGGCGTGAACCAGAGATAGTTCGGATCTTCCTGGCTCCATTCCAGCCCGCCCTTGGTCCCGTAAAGGCGGATCTTCAGCGCATTCTCGTTGCCCGGCGCCACCTGGCTGGCCCAGATCATGCCCTTCGCACCACCCTTGAAGCGCAGCATCACATGGGCGTTGTCATCGACCTTTCGGCCCTTCACGAACGATGTGAGATCGGCCGACAATTCCGCGCCCATGAGGCCCGAGACATTGCACAAGAGCTGGTAGGTGTGGGTGCCGATGTCACCGATGCAGCCTCCGGCACCGGTGCGCTTGGGATCGGTGCGCCAATCCGCCTGCTTCTGTCCGGTCTTTTCCAGCGCCGTCGTCAGCCAGTCCTGCGGATATTCGCCCTGCACGACGCGGAGATCACCCAACTCGCCCGCCGCCACCATCGCCTTGGCCTGGCGGATCATCGGATAACCCGAGTAGTTGTGGGTGAGCGCGAAGATCACGTCCCGGCGCTTGGCCAGTTTCTTTTCGAGCGTCTTCGCTTCCTTGAGACTGAGCGCCAGCGGCTTGTCGCAGATCACATGGATGCCGGCGTCGATGAAGGCCATGGCGGCCGGCACGTGGACATGGTTCGGGGTCACGATCGCCACTGCCTCTATGCCGTCCGGGCGCTGGGCCTCTGCCGCCGCCATCTCGGCATAGCTGCCGTAGATCCGGTCGGGTGCCAGCCCAAGCTCCTTGCCGGAAGCCTTGGCCTTCTTGGGGTCGGCCGACAGCGCACCGGCGGCGAACTCATACTGATCGTCCATGCGCGCAGCAAGGCGGTGTACGGCACCGATGAAGGCCCCCTGTCCGCCACCCACCATGCCAAGCCGGATGCGGCCCGTGTTCTTCTCGCGTGTTCCTGTAACCATATCGCCCTCCCTAGAGACCCAGCATGCGCTTGATCTTGGCGTCGTCGGTCTTGCCGCCGGCGAAATCGTCGAAGGCCTTCTCGGTCACGCGGATGATGTGGCTCTCGATGAAGGGAGCTCCTTCCGCCGCACCTTGTTCCGGGTGCTTGAGACAGCATTCCCATTCGAGCACCGCCCAGGAATTATAGTTGTAGGCCGCGAGCTTCGAGAAAATTCCGGCGAAATCGACTTGCCCGTCGCCCAGCGAGCGGAAGCGGCCGGCGCGGTTCACCCACGGCTGATAGCCGGAATAGACGCCCTGTCGGCCAGTGGGGTTCAGTTCCGCGTCCTTCACGTGGAAGGCGCAAATGCGCTCGTGGTAGATGTCGATGAAGTCGAGATAGTCGAGGTGCATCAGCACGAAGTGCGAGGGATCGTAGTTGATCTGGCAGCGCGTGTGGCCCTTCAGCGCATCGAGGAACATCTCGAAGGTGGCGCCGTCGAAGACGTCCTCACCGGGGTGGATCTCGTAGCCCATGTCGACACCATTGTCCTCGTAGACATCGAGGATCGGCTTCCAGCGCTTGGCCAGTTCCTTGAACGCTGTCTCGATGAGACCCTGTGGCCGCTGCGGCCAGGGATAGACATAGGGCCAGGCCAAGGCGCCAGTGAACGACACGCTCGCATCGAGGCCCATGTTGCGTGAGGCCTTGGCGGCGAGCTTCACCTGTTCGGTGGCCCAGGCCTGCCGCTGCTTGGGCTTGCCGTGCACTTCCGGTGGCGCAAAGGCGTCGAAGGCCTCGTCGTAGGCCGGATTCACAGCGACGAGCTGGCCCTGCAGATGGCTCGAGAGTTCGGTGACCTCGACACCGTTCTCTTTGGCCACGCCCTTGATCTCGTCGCAGTAGGTCTTCGACTTCGCCGCCTTCTTGAGATCGAACAGGCGGCCATCCCACGACGGAATCTGCACGCCCTTGTAGCCGAGCGACGCCGCCCACTTGGTGATCGAATCCCATGAATTGAACGGGGCCGCATCGCCTGCGAACTGGGCGAGAAAGATCGCCGGTCCCTTGATGTTGGTTGCCATGTGAAAGGTCCTCCCTCGGTCTTAGATGTAAGTATTGAGCAGGCTTTCGATGCGTTCCTGCCTGCCGGAAACCGGCTGCGGATCAAGGCCCGATGAAAGCACGCGTGCGGCAATCGAGTCGAGCGTCTCCTTGCCCTCCAGCATGGCCTTGTTCTGCGGTTCGTTCCACTTGCCATAGCGGTCGGAGACGATCTTGCCGAGCTTGCCGTCCTCGATGATCTTCGCGGCAATGAGAAGACCGCGCGCGCAGGCGTCCATGGAGCCCACATGGGCGTGCAGGATGTCGTCGGGGTCGATCGACTGCCGCCTGATCTTCGCATCGAAATTGAGGCCGCCGGTGGTGAAGCCGCCGGCTTTCAGGATTTCGAGGAAGGCCAGCGACATCTCCGGAATATTCATGGCGAACTGGTCGGTGTCCCAGCCATTCTGGTAGTCGCCCCGGTTGATGTCGATGCCGCCGAACACGCCGAGAGCCGAGGCCAGCGCGATCTCGTGCTCGAAGGTGTGGCCGGCCAGGATCGCGTGATTCTGCTCGATATTCATCTTCACATCGTTCTGCAGACCGAGCGACGCGATGGTCGCATAGCAGGTGGCGACATCGTAGTCGTACTGGTGCTTGGTCGGCTCCATCGGTTTGGGCTCGATCAGTATCGGGCCTTTGAAGCCGATCTTGTGCTTGTACTCAACGACCATTGAGAGGAAGCGCTTGGCCTGCTCCAGTTCGTGGCCGATGTTGGTGTTGATGAGCGTCTCGTAACCCTCGCGCCCGCCCCACATGACATAGTTGGCGCCGTCAAGGTCTTTGGTGACATCGAGGCAGTGTTTCACCTGTGCCGCGCAATAGGCAAACACGTCGGGGTCCGGATTGGTCGCAGCCCCCGCCATGAAGCGGCGGTTGGTGAACATGTTGGCCGTGCCCCACAGCAACTTCTTGTTCGAGGCAGCCATTTTCTTCTCGAAGATCTTGGCGATCCCGGTGACGTTGGCGTTGAACTCCTTCAGCGACTTGCCTTCCGGTGCGATGTCGAGGTCGTGGAAGCAGAAGAAGTCGATGCCGAGAAGTTCCAGCGTCTCGAACATCAGGTCGGCCTTGATGCGCGCCGCCGCCATGGCGTCGTCCATGTGGTGCCAGGGCCGCTGGAAGGTGTCGCCGCCGAAGGGATCGGAGCCCGGCCAGCACAGCGTATGCCAGTAACAGACCGCAAAGCGCATGTGCTCGCGCATGGTCTTGCCAAGCACCTTCTGGTCGGGATTGTACCAACGGAAGGCCATATCGCTGGTGGAGTCAGGGCCCTCATGCGAGATGGGGGTCTTGCGGGAATAGAACTGGGTCATCAGCGATAGATCTCCTTGATGGCGGGATAGATTTGCGTGTAGCGGCGATAGTGATCTTCATAGGCGGCGCGGGCCTTGGCCTCCGGCTTGATGGTGCGAGCGGTCTTGGGCGCGGTAAGCACCTTGCGGAAGTCGGCGCCGGTGGCGGCGATGAGGCCGAGGCGTGCCGCACCAAACGCCCCGCCGACATCGCCTGCAGCGGGCAGATCGACAGGGACGTTCAGCACTGTTGCGATGATCTTGAGCCAGAGTTCTGACTTGGAGCCGCCACCTACGGCGGTCACGCGCTTCACTTCCGTGCCTGCGTCCTTGAGCGCGTCGAAGCAGTCACGGAAGCAGAAGGCCACGGCGTCGAGTGCTGCATGGGTGAGGATCTTCTTGTCGGTCTCGTGGCCAAGCCCCATGATCAGTCCACGGACTTGTGCATCACCCACCGGCGTGCGCTCGCCCGAGAGATAGGGCAGGAATAGCGCGGGCGATGGCCCGGTGAGCTTGCTGCCGAGCGCGCCCGTGAGCTTGGGCGCAGGTGCGCCGAGGATGCCCGCCAGCCATTCGAGGCTCGCCGCCGCCGACAGGATGACGCCCATCTGGTGCCAGGTGTTGGGAACGGCATGGCAGAAGGCATGCACCATGCGGCCGGCATTGGGCCGGAATTTATCGTTGGACACGAAGATGACGCCCGATGTGCCGATGGAGACCAGCGCCGCATTGTCCTTCACCGCGCCGATGCCGCAGGCTGCCGCCGCATTGTCACCGCCGCCGCCCGCCACCACGGGCCGCTTGGGCATACCCCACGCGCGAGCGACGGACGCCGTCAACTGCCCCGTCGCATCGGTACCCTCGTAAAGCTTCGGCATCTGGTCCAGTGACATGTCGGAGGCGTTGAGCAGCAGCGGCGACCAGTTGCGCCTGGCGATGTCGAGCCAGAACGTGCCCGACGAGTCCGACATGTCGGAGGCATAGTCTCCGGTCATGCGGAAGCGAATGTAGTCTTTCGGCAGCAGCACCTTTGCGACCTTGGAGAAAATCTTTGGCTCGTTCTTCTTGACCCACACGAGCTTTGGCGCCGTATAGCCAGCCAGCGGGATGTTGCCGGCCAGCGGCACCGCACCCGGCTCCTTGGTCATGATGTCCTCGCACTCCTTGAACGAGCGTGCGTCGTTCCACAGGATGCAGGGGCGCAGCGGCTTGCCGTCCTTGTCGAGAAGGGTCGCGCCATGCTGCTGGCCCGAGAGCCCGATGCCCTCGACGGCGGCAATGGCCTTGGGCTTCATCTTGCCCAGCGTCTTGACGACCTTGTTGCAGGCCTTCCACCAATCTTCCGGGGCCTGTTCAGACCAGCCGGAATGGGGCCGAGATACCGTCAGGCCGGCGCTGGCGGTCGCGATGATCTTCTGCTTGGCGTCGATGAGGACGCCCTTGACCGATGACGTGCCGAAATCCAGTCCCAGATACATGGCGCTCTCCTCTCAGGGAATGTTGTCGCGAACATAGATGTCGATGCGAATGCGCTCCATCGCCTGCACGATGGGCAGCTTGTCGGCCTTGGATGTCAGCACCCGGATGGCGCTCCTCACCTCATGGCCCGCATCCTGGTTGATGATGAGGTCGATGGTGCCGTCGATCAGGGCACGGCGCGATTCGCCGGTCAGCTCGTGGGCGATGTAGACGATATCGCGCTTGCGGCCGGACTGTTGCAGGGCAGAGATGATGCCGGGCGTTCCGGCACCGACGTTGTAGAGGCCGATGAGGTCGGCGTGATCGGCCAGCAGTTGCGCGGCAACGCTGTGCACGCGATCAGGGTCGTCGCGGCTTTCGCGCACCGGGAGCAGCACGAGGTTTGGAAACTCATGCATCATCACCTGTTCGAAGCCGAACTGGCGTTCGATGTGGTCGCGCAAGCTGAGCGACCCGGCGATCAGTCCGACCTTGCCCCTCCGGCCGCAGAGATAACGGCCCATCAGCGTGGCGGCTGTACGGCCCGCACTCGAATTGTCGATACCGACATAATGGATACGCTTCGAGTTCGGCACGTCGGAGACCAGCGTGACCACAGCAACGCCGCGTTCGGAGAGCGCATTGATTGCTTCCCGCACCCGCGGGTGGTCCAGGGCCACGACGGCGGCGCCATCATAGATGTTGCCGATGGTGTCCAGCGTGCTGGCCAATGCCTCGGGATCGAAGACATCGGCGAGGCGAAGATCGATGATGATCTTTTCCTGCACCATGCGGGCCATGGCGGCCTTCACCTCGTCGGCCAGCAGGGCCATGTAGGCATTTGTGCCTTCGGGCAGCACGAAACAGAACCGGTATTCGCGGGCGCGGGCAAGGCGGGCGGCGAGCCGGTCGGGTTGGTAGTTGAGTTGACGAATGGCGCGCTCGACGCGCTCCACCGTCTGCGGCCTCACCGTGGCGCGGCCGTTCAGCACCCGGTCGACGGTGGCGATGCTTACCCCCGCCTGCTTTGCAACGTCCTCGATGGTTGCCCTGCCCATCCTTGCATCAAACCGCTTCCGCCGATTTTGTCAATTCCTGATAGGCGTCTATCAGGCAAAGTCATGAATGTTTGCCGACCGGTCGGCTGGCGCCGTCAGTCTACGGCTTTCACCACGCCCTGCTTGTGGTCGCCGGAGTAGATCTTGAAGCGGCCGATCTTGCGCTCGGCGGCATAGCGGCGGAGCATGGACCGGGTGGCCTCGTTGGGGAGCCGCTCCCACGGGATGTCGTCGAAGCTGGCCAGCACCGGGCGGCCCCGCGCATGCAGCAGCGCCTCGCCGCGATAATAGATGCACTGTTCCTGGGTGCCCGGATGCTCGAACACGGCGAACAGGAAGCCGAGATGGGCCTCGATCCCCTCGCGGTCGAGCATCGCGTGGAGCTGCGAGGCGCTGCCGCTCGCACCGCTGCGCCCGACCTCGGGCAGCGCTAGCCCGTTCGGCCGCCCATCGGGCAGGAGGATCAGCCGGTCATTGGTTTCGAGAATGGCCCCCACCACCGTGCGGCTGGCAGACGAGGCCGCGTTGACGGCGGCCTGTTCCAGGCCCAGCGTGATATAGCCCCCGCGCGCATAGCCCAGCGGATTGGCGTCCGTATAGGAGAAAGCCTCGATGTGGCCCATCAGGATGATGTGGTCGCCGGCGTCGATCACCTGGTAGCGGATACAGTCGAACCAGGCTGCCGATCCGTCGATCAGCGGATTGCCGGCTGGTCCCTGACGCCAGCCCGCCACCTCAAACTTGTCCGGCCGCTTGGAGGCGAACAGCACGGAGGTATCCTTTTGTGCTTCCGACAGGATGTTGACGGCAAAGCCCTTGGCTTGCTTGAAGACGTCCATGCTGGCCGCCGACTTGCCGACGCAAATGAGCAGCAATGGCGGTTCGATCGAGACCGAGGTGAAGCTGTTGGCGGTGAAGCCGCGCGGCTGGCCGTCGATGCCGGCCGTGGTGACAATGGTGACACCGGTCATGAAGCTGCCGAAGGCGGTGCGGAGCTCGCGCGATTCGAAGGAGCTGAGCCGCCGCTCCAGCAGCGATTGCAGGAGGGCGTTGGTCTCTTCGGGATGGGTCAGCGTCATGGCATGGCGCGCGCCAGCGATGATAGCCGATGTGGCCCGCGGCGCGGCTTTGGCCATCGCTTCCGCCATGGCCGGCGTCGAATTTGGATCGTCCGATCCCGTTGCGAACAGGGCCGGGCAGAGGACACCGAAGAGCGTGCCGGAATAGAGCCGGTCGGCCGTGGCGAAGATCTGATAGGCCGTGGCATAGCCCTGCCGGTTGGTGGTGGACAGCCAGGCGCGGGCCGCTTCGCGCAGCGTGGCATGATTATAGCCGAACCAGCGATCCAGCGCCGTTCCAAAGTCGAGCGCCGCGCCGGAGGAGACTTCGGCTGCCCTTGCCTCCACGGCTGCGCGGGCCGCCTCATCCCGTTCGAAGACCGAATTGAGCACCGCAAGCCGCTTGACCCGCTGCGGCTTGGCGATGGCGAGCCCCATGGCGACGAGCCCGCCCATGGAATGCCCCACCACATTGGCGGCGGAGATGCCGAGATCGTCGAGCAGGCGGCGGGCCTGCTGTACATAGTCGTCGAGCGTGGCGCCCTCCGGCGGTAGGGCGCTGCCGCCATGGCCCAGCATGTCCAGCGCGATCACGCGGTGGGTCTTCGCAAAGGTTTCGATCTGCGGGCCCCACGCCTCGGCGTTCATGCCCACCCCATGGATGAGCAGCAGCGGCTCGCCCTCACCGGCCTCGATGAAAGTGGTGCCGCCGAGATTCCGCCGTGGCTCAGACATGGGTGGTGTCTCCAAGTTCCTTCAGGTCCTGGTATCGGTCGCCAATGCGATGGTGCGGCCGCCCGCCGATGGATGCGCCAAGTGCCACGACGATCTCGTCCGCGGCCGGTGCATCGGGAATGGCGAACTGTACCGTCAGATAGTGCGAGCGCATTCCTTCATCCAGCTTGTGCATGAGCGGTATCATGATGGGCGCATTGGCCGGCCCGCGGACATTGGTGAAGGCAAGGTAGCTCTTGGCGCCCACGGCCTTGCGGAAGTGATTGCCGAACCGCAGCGTGTGAATGAGGGCCGAGGCATGCTCGACTTCGCCGTCCAGCCCGACGATGGCGGCCTTGCCGTAACCCTCCACTGCCTCACCCTTGCCTGCCCGGTCGATCACCATGGCCGTCAGCAATTCACCGAGCCTGGGGGCGATGGCATTGATCTCGGGCTTGAGGTTTTCGACGTAGCCTTGACCGGCCCACGGGTTCTTCACGACAGCCGCAGCGCCGAACAGCTTCAAGGGCATCGGCGCGGACTTGCCGCCTTCGATCAGCGTGGTCTCCGTATAGGTGACAGTCTTGCGCAGGACGAGCGGCATCAGGGACTCCAAGGGCTGCTTCGGCATCCCTTGTAGGTGACAAACGCCTGCCGTCAAGCGGACCCTGACGGACTGGTTGACCGCAGTGGCCGCCCCGCCGGGGGCGGACTCAGTCGAGGTCCGCCTGCTTTTCCTTCAGCACCTGGGCATAGACGTTGATGATCAGCGCTGCGAGCAGGATGAGGCCGCGGATCAGGATCTTGAGGAAGGAGTCGATCTGGATGTGGTCGAGACCATTGTTGACGACGCCCAGCACTAGGAGCCCGATGATGGTGTTGCCGATGCCGCCGCGCCCGCCGAACAGCGAGGTGCCACCCACCACCACCGCGGCGATGGCGTCGAGCAGGAAGGTGTCGAATTGGTTCTGCTGTGCCGAGCCGAAATAGGCCACACCCAGCATGCCCGCCACGCCGGAACAGACCGCGCAGATCACCATGACCGAGCCGACGATGAACTTGACGTTCACGCCCGAATATTCCGCCGCCTCGCGGTTGCCGCCGACCATGTAGATGTAACGGCCGTAACGCGTGTAGGTCAGCACCAGGTGGCCTACGATCAGGAAGATCAGGCAGACGATGATGGTCCAGCCGATGGGAATGAAGGCGGCCTTGCCCGCCGCGTCGATTCCGAGTGGTATCTTGAACGCTGTCCCCGAACCGAGCGTGGTGATGAAGTCGGGATACTGATAGGCGATCTGGCCGCGGACCAGCATGGCCGACACACCATTGGCGATCTGCATCATCGCCAGCGTCATGATGAAGGACGGGATGCCGATGATGGTGATGCCGCCCGCCGTCACCAGGCCGAAGGCAAAGGCCGCGGCGACGGCGAGGATGATGGCGATCCAGCCCTGCACGGGCATGTTGGCGATGTTCACGTAGTCGGGCTGGATGGTGAAATAGGCAACCGTGATGCCCACGGCGTTGGCGATGGCCGCCACCGAAAGGTCGATCTCGGCCGTGAGGATGACGAAGGTGAGGCCGACGGCAATGATCCCGGTGATTGACGATTGCCGGATGATGTTCAGCGTGTTGTCGAGCGTCAGAAAGGAACTGCTGGCGATGCTGAAAAAGACCACCAGCGCGACCAGCGTGAACACCGGCGCAATGTTGCGCAACTGGTCAGCGAGGAACCGCTTCAAGTCGAATCCTCTTTCGGTCGTGACCTCGGCTTCACTCATGTGATGTCAATCCCCTCGCAAACATTATGCCGCCGCCAGCAGGTCGGCCTTTTCAATATGCCCCTTCGAGAACCGCTTGGCGACAGCTCCCTTCCTGATCACCGTCACCCGGTCCGCCAGCGTCAGGATGGTCTCCGGCTCGGTCGACAGTACCAGCACCGCCACGCCCTTGTCGCGCAGCGTCTTGACGATCCGGATCACATCTTCCTTGGCGCCCACGTCCATGCCGCGGGTCGGCTCCGACAGGATCAGCACCTTCGGCAGATGGGTCAGCCACTTGGCCAGTGCCACCTTCTGCTGGTTGCCGCCCGACAGCGAGCCCAGCGGGATCGCCGTGCGCGGCGGCCGGATCTGCAGGTCCTTGATGTGGGTCTCGGTGATCCTCTTCTCTTCGGCCGGTTTCACCAGCAGGCGGTGGATGCGATCGAGAATGGAGATCGAAACGTTCTTGTAGACGGGCTCCTGACGGAACAGCATCATGCGCCGGTTTTCCGGCACGAAGGCAATGCCCGCCGCACGCGCAGCTGCCGTTGACCGGAACTTCACCGGCTTGCCGTCGAGCTTCAGGCTGCCGCGGCGCAGCGGCAGCTTGCCGAACAGGGCCCGCGCCAATTCGATCTGGCCTGAGCCCATGAAGCCGTAGACACCGGTGATCTCTCCACCGCGCAGGTCGATCGAGAAATCGCGCAGCGACCGGCCATCGGAAACGCCTTCGACCGACAGGACGATGGGCTTCGAGTCATCCGCCTTGAGCTCGGCGTTCTCGCCCATGTGCATGCCCTTGGAGCCGCGCCCGATCATGTAGGAGATGACGTCGTCCTTGGTGAGGTTCTTGGTATCCTCGGTGATGACCTTCTCGCCGTTGCGGAACACGGTGACACGGTCGGAAATCTCCAGCACATCGTCGAGGAAGTGGGAGATGAACACCATGCTGCGCCCTTCGGCCCGCAAGCGGCGCAGCACCTCGAACAGCTGGCGCACTTCGGGCGGCGACAAGGCCGAGGTCGGTTCGTCGAGAATGATGATTTGCGCGCCGGAAAACAGCACGCGTGACAGTTCCACCAATTGCTGCAACCCGACGGGCAGGGAGCCCATGGTGGTGGTGGGATCGATGTTGAGGCCGAGGCTGGCGATCAGCGTCTTCGCCTCGCGGTTCATGCGGCCCCAGTCGACGGTGCCGAGAGATGTGAGCGGCTGGTTGCCGAGGAAGACGTTCTCGGCCACGGTCAGTTCGGGAACAATCGAGAGTTCCTGGTGCACCATGCCGATCGAATTGGCCAAGGCGTCGCGCGCCGAGCGCAAGCGCACGGACTGGCCCCGGATCTTCATGGTGCCGTCGTAGTCGGTGTGGACGCCGGCGATGATCTTCATGGTCGTCGACTTGCCGGCACCGTTCTCGCCGACGAGCCCGTGGATTTCGCCGGGCAACAGGGTGAAGTCGACATCGTTCAGCGCCATGACGCCGCCGAAGTGCTTCGACACATGCTCAAGTTCGAGCAGGGGCGGTTTCCCGCCCCCGCTCTTCTGTATCGGTTGATCCGTCATGATCTCCTAATCAGATCAGGAAGTTCTTCTGCAGCCACAGCATGCCGGCTGCGGTTTCCTTGGTGACCACCGGACCGTCCGCGAGGATGTTGTCCGGGATCTCCTTGCCGGTCTTTTCGCCGCCGACCACGGCCGCCACGCCGGACGCAATCGACCAGCCGTGGATACGGCAGGACGGGTTGCGCACGGTGGCCAGCATGCGGCCATCGAGAACGGCTTCCACCGCCGGTGGCATGGCGTCGACGCCGCCGAGGATGATGTCGGTCCGGTTCTTGGCCTTCATGACGTTGTATGCGGCGAGCGCCATGTCGTCATTGTGGAAGAAGGCGGCCTTGATGTCCGGATACTGGGTGAGCAGCGAGTCCCAGATACGGGCCACCTTGGTCACGTCCCAGTCGGCCGGGTCTTCGTTCAGCACCTTCACGTTCGGATAGCCGGCGACCACCTGCTTGAAGCCCTTGGCACGGCCCTGGGCACCGGAATGGCCAAGCGCACCCTGGGTCATCACGACATTGCCCTCGCCACCGATGGCGGCCATGATGGCGTTGGTCACCACCGACCCCATGAACACGTTGTCGGGCGCGATCTCGGTATGGATGGCAATCGTTCCGGGCGGGGCGATCAGCGTGTCCATGCCAATCACCGGCGAGCCGGCGTCGATCATCTTGTTGACGGGGTCGACCAGCGTGCCGATACCGAAGGGCTGGATCGCTACGAAGTCCCACTGCTGCGAGGCCATGTTGTCGATGGCGGCGCGTTGCTTGGTGGCCGAGAGTTCGCCGTCGAACCAGGTCACCTCGACGTTCATCAAGGCCCCCCAGGCTTCGGCAGCCTGCTTGCCCTGCGCGCACCAGGTGGCCTGCAGGCCGGCGTTGGACATGGCGGCCTTGAGCGGCTTGCTCGACTTCTTGAGTTCCTGCGCCATCGCAGGATCGAAGCCGGCGCTGGCCAGCAATGCCGCTGCGAGGCCCGTCTTGCCAACCTTCTTGAAGACGTCGCGGCGTGTGGCAGCTTCCTTGATCAGTTCGTTGAGCATTGTGTTGGGTCCTCCTCCAGGCTCAATCATCATTCAGCCCCTTCGCATTCGCCCGGTCCATTGACGTGGTCGCAGCCGGGCAATTGTTCTGATCTTGCGAAGATCGCTGCGCGAACCATCCATCAGAGCACGGAATTTGTCTAGGGGTTTTGTACGACAATTTATGATGCCGCGCAGCGCCATAAGCGGTTGCGGCGCATGATCGCGCCCGGCGGATGCTTCAAGTCTTGCATTTCCCGCCACTTTGGGTCTCATTGCGCGCAAAACCCATCACTGAAGTGCATAGCATGTCTGCAGCAAGCGAAATCCCCAAAGACTACACACCTCAATCCACCGCCACGCTGGCCAGCTATCTCGCCAATGTGCCGGCTGTCAGCGCGATTCTCGGCGGCGATACCAGCGACTGGACAGTGTTCGAAGTGGGGGACGGCAATCTCAATCTCGTCTTCATTGTGAAGGGGCCCAAGGGGGGTGTCGCCGTCAAGCAGGCGCTGCCCTATGTGCGGCTTGTGGGTGAAAGCTGGCCACTGCCTCTTTCTCGTGCACATTACGAGCACATGGCGCTGACCGAACAGGCTCGTCTCGTCGGCCGGCTCGTGCCAGCGATCCATCATTATGACGAGAATCTCGCATTGATCGTGATGGAGCTGCTGGAGCCGCATATCATCATGCGGCGGGGCATGATCGCCACGACGATCTATCCCAAATTCGCCGACGATATCTCGACCTTCATGGCGCACACGCTTTATTTCACGTCCGATCTGGCGCTCACTGCTGACCGCAAGAAGGCCATGATCGGTGCATTTTCCGGCAATACGGCGCTGTGCAAGATCACCGAGGACCTGATCTTCACTGATCCCTACCGCGTGGCGGAGCTCAATCGCTGGACCTCGCCGCAGCTCGATCCCTACGCCGCGCGCTGGCGTGAGGACGGTGATCTCAAGGTGGCCGCGTCGCGCCTCAAGCTCAAGTTCCTGTCGAGCGCGGAAGCCATGCTGCACGGCGACCTGCACACCGGCTCGGTGATGCTGACGCCGGAGGACACCCGCATCATCGACCCCGAATTCGCCTTCATGGGGCCGATGGGCTTCGATGTCGGCGCCGTGCTGGCCAACCTCCTCATCAACTATTTCTCCCACGACGGTTATGAGCAGCAACCGGGCGAGCGCGACCAATACCGCGAGCAGGTGCTGGCCATGGCCGAGACCATCTGGACGCAATTCCACGGCAAGTTCCTCGACCTGTGGCGGGGTAACCCCACCGGCGATGCCTATCCGGTCTCCCTGTTTCAGGGTTCGGAGGGCGAGTCGCGGCTGGAGGTCGAGCGCCAGGCCTATATGGACCGGCTGTGGGTCGATACGGTGGGCTTTGCCGCCGCCAAGATGATCCGCCGCATTCTGGGCCTTGCCCACAACATTGACCTCGAATGGATCGAGGACAAGGAGCGGCGCGCCATCTGCGAAGCCCGCATTCTCACGCTGGCGCGCGACATGATGGTGAACACCGCGAACTATCCGGCGGTGACCGACATCACGGCCGCCGCTCGCAGTATCAGGGCGGAGATGAAGAGTTACTGAGGCAGGCCGCCGCGGGAGGGCCTACCCCGCCCGTTCCGGAAAAGCCTTTGCGATCGCCGCACGGTTGGCGGCGATGACGCCACGCTCGGTGACGAGGCCCGTCACGTATTTGGCCGGAGTCACGTCGAAGGCATAGTTGGCGACCCTCGATCCTTGAGGAATGATTTCCACCGTCTCGATGCGCCCGTCCTGGGTGCGCCCGGTCATGTGCGAGACCTCGTGGCCTCCACGCTGCTCGATGGGGATTTCCTTCACCCCGTCGACCACCGCGAAGTCGATGGTGGGGGACGGCAGCGCCACGTAGAACGGAACACCATTGTCATGTGCCGCCAGCGCCTTGAGATAGGTGCCGATCTTGTTGCATACGTCTCCCTGCGCCGTCGTTCGGTCGGTGCCGACGATCGCCATGTCGACCATCCCGTGCTGCATCAGGTGACCGCCGGTATTGTCGGGGATCACCGTGTGCGGCACGCCGTGGTGCAGCAATTCCCAGGCGGTGAGCGAGGCGCCCTGGTTGCGCGGCCGCGTCTCGTCGACCCACACATGGACGGGAACCCCGGCATTGTGCGCGGTGTAGACCGGCGCCGTGGCCGTGCCCCAGTCGACGGTGGCGAGCCAGCCTGCGTTGCAGTGGGTGAGGATATTGATTGTCTCGCCGGGTTTCTTCTTGGCGGCGATCTTCTGGATGATCTCGAAGCCGTTCAGGCCGATGGCCTGGTTGATGGCAACGTCCTCGTCGGCGATCTCGGCGGCGCGGGAATAGGCCGCGGCCATGCGCGACTCCGGCGGCAGGGGCTTGAGGGCCTTCACCATCTCGTCCAGCGCCCATTTGAGATTGATCGCCGTGGGCCGCGTCGCGATCAGCAGGTCATAGGCGGCCGAAAGTCCGGCATCCGTGGGATCTGCTCGCATGGCGAGCGCCACGCCGTAAGCCGCGGTGACGCCGATCAGCGGTGCGCCGCGCACCAGCATGTCCTTGATCGCCACGGCCGCGGCCGGACAATCGCGCAGCGTCACGATCTCGAAGACGTGGGGAAACTTGGTCTGGTCGATGATGTCCACCGCCCAGCCGTCGGCGTTGAGCCAGATGGTGCGGTAGTGCTTGCCGTTCACATTCATGAAAACCTCCCGAAGGGCGAAACTAGACGATCCCGAAGCATGTTCAACAATTCCCTTGCAACATCACTCCGGGTCGCGGTGGATGAGTGGCTTGAGGTCCTCGCCGGCCTCGTCCAGCAGCAGCAGAAGCGTCTGGTCCACCTTGGCGCCGCACACCTTTCCAAGCATCTTGGTCGTGGCCAGTGGAGAGACGGTTAGATGTTCATCGTGCTGCCCATAGGTGCCGGAAAACCTGTTGCTGCCGCCGAAGCCGAAGATACGCCCCGAACTGGCAAAGCTGATGAAGCGTGCGGTGTCGCCGTGCTCGCCCGCCACTCCCTATTCGCTTCCCTCCAGCGATTGCTGATGGGCAAAGGCATGCCCTGAAAACACGGCGATGAACAGGGCGGCGGTAGTCGTGAGTCCGAATCGCATGGGTGACCTCGTTTCCTTGACACGGTGGTAAGGCGATTTGCACGGCGTGACAAATCTTCGGTGCTGAAGTGCTGCAGTTCTCGCTGAAGCCGATGCAGAATGGCAGCACGGCGCAGGAGCGATACCAGCCACGCCCCGCTCACCCTTTCAATTACTGTGCGAGAACAGGATGATAGGCCTGTGGACCAGGGACCGGCATCTGGCATAGGATTTGCCACTGACCCCTACCGGGAGGATGCACCATGAACCAGCTCGCCGCCGAAGTGCCCTATCTGAACTTGTCTGATCCCGCCTTCTCGACCAGGTCGCCGGCCGTGCACGCGGCCCGCGACAAGTCCTGGTACGCCAAGACGCCCTATGGCCTTGCGGTGCTGCGTTACGAGGACGTGGGCAACCTGCTGAAGGACCGCAGATTGCGGCAGGGAAGCTATGCCTGGCCCGCCCATAACAAGGCGAGCGGCAGCTTCGCCGAGTGGTGGCTCCGCATGCTGTTCAACCAGGAGGGCGAGACCCACGCCAGGCTGCGGCGCCTCGCCAATCCCGCCTTCTCGCCCAAGCTCATCGCCTCGCTGCAACCCAAGTTCATCGCCCTCGCCAACGACCTGATCGACCAGTTCGGCAAGCGTGGCACCTGCGATTTCATGGCGGAATTCTCCGAACCCTATGCGACGCGGGTGATCTGCATCCTGCTTGGCCTCGACCAGGGCGAGTGGCGCAATCTCGCTGACATCGCCGGCGACATGGGGCTGGCGCTGGGGGTGAACTACCGCAAGGAGATGGAGACAATCAACGCCGCGACCGGGCGCCTGTTCGGCTATGCCAGGCGCGTGATCGCCGAGCGCCGCACGAGGCCGCCCGGCGACGATTTCATCTCGCTCCTGCTGCAGGCCAACGAAAGCAAGGACAAGCTCTCCGACCAGGAACTCGACGACATGGTGGTGCTGGCGGTGTTCGGCGGCATCGACACGACGCGCAACCAGATTGGGCTCGCCATGAGCAAGTTCGTCGAGCATCCGGACCAGTGGGCGCTACTGGCCGAGCGGCCGGAACTGGCCCGCCAGGCGGTCGAAGAGGTGATGCGGGTGCGGCCGACGACAACCTGGGTAACCCGCGAGGCGCTGGAAGATTTCACCTACAACGATCTCATGATCACAAAGGGCACGACGATCCACATGTTCGCTGAAGCGGCGGGCACCGATCCGGCGGCGTTCCCGGACGAATTCGACATCACCGTGAAGCGGCCGCCGCATTATGGCTTCGGTGCCGGCGCCCACCATTGCCTCGGCCACTTCATCGCTCGCGGCGACATGACCGAGGCGCTGCGCATTCTGGCCCAGCGCATCCGCAACCCGCGCTACGCCAGCGAGCCCGAATGGCTGCCCGACAGCGGGAATACGGGTCCGGTGACGCTGCCGCTCGCCTTCGATCCCGAAGCCTGAGGACGTTCCGATGAAGATCTGTGTGGACCGCAACATCTGCCGCCGCCACGGCCAATGCGCCATCGCCGCACCGGACCTGTTCTCGTTCAAGGCCAATGGCGAGATGGTCTACGTCGAGCATCCGGACGAGAAATATCGCAACGACGCGGAGGATGCAGCAGACGCCTGCCCGGAGCAGGCGATCACCATCAACGATTGATGCAGCCTTGCGCAATGCGATGCAATCTTGCATCGTCGCCGTCATGGGCGGGGCTGCATGGGTCGATTAGACTCAATGAACACAAGGATTTACGGGCCGCGGCATTCTGGCACGGGCCTTGCCTTGTGAAGCGTAACAGGCGCTGACGCAGCGCCGACAACAAAGGGGGAGGCGGCCAGATGGCCAAAGAGAAAAGCCTGCGCGCGGCGCTGGCCAAGGCACTCGACGCCATGCAGGCCGAGGTCATTCATGTCGGCGTGTTCGATTATGCCTCGATGTTCCGCGAGCGGCGCTTGCGCCGCGACGATCTTCTCAATGGGGCAGACACCGCCGTCTTCGCCAATGTGCTGCCGAAGTGGGACGCGGCCGAGTCGATCCTGTTCCCCGGCCCCTATCGCAGCGAGACGGTGGACTATGACGTCGCCTCGCTCCGGCCCTATCCTTTCGAGGCCAATGCCGCCGCGCTGGTGGCCGATTATAGCGGCCCCCAGGCCGAGATCATGCCACGCAAGGTGCTGGCC
>CAZECZ010000095.1:0-17750 GCA_964510815.1 uncultured Aestuariivirga sp. | reverse complement strand
TCCGCGGGCCTGCCATCCACCCCATCCGAGCTCACCGTCATGAGCAGGACCCCGTCACGGGGTGGACAGCCAATGGATAACACAATCTAGGAATAAAGTCAATATCCGTGTTTGTGGACAAGGGCCCTCATCCCCCAAGCCGGGGCCCGGATCAAGTCCATGGCAGGGCCCTTTTCCTTTGTCCATGGCCGCCCAAGCCTGCTTTCTGGCCTGACCCGAGAATGGCGGCCACCCAGTCTGGTTCTCTGGCTCAAGGCCGGTGATGGAACGATAAAGGAGGCATCATTGCAGGGAGGTGCGTGTCCCGCTCATGGTGGCCGTGCCCTACCAGGGGAGTACCATCCGGCCTGGAAATTGCGCGGATTTCATACTCCCAAGGCTAATGCAAGAACGGGTTCCAGATAGCCAGTAGACATAGTTACGCAAAATTAATCACGTTTTTGGGCTGCTTATCTGCAGGTGCTGCCCGCAGTAAAACTTAAGATTGCATTAGGTGGAGTTGTGGTTGTTTTTGCGGCTTCAACGATAGGCTGAATGCAATACCTGTCAAAAAATTTGTAATTGGAGCCTTTTCATGTGGACGTCAAATCTGTGCGAGGCGAAAGACGAGCTGCGGAAGGCATCTTCGAGAGACGGGCGGCCTCAGACGAACGCCTCGCCGCACACCCAACTTCATCATCTCGCGCAGTGTTCACAGGGCAACGTTACCGTCGTCATTGGCCTGATTGCATCAGTCTTGTTCGCGTGTGCTGGAATTGCGATCGACTATGGCCATACCGTAACGGCACGGACTCATCTCCAGTCACTTCTTGACGCCGCCACGCTTTCCGCCATCCATGAGACCAGCATCGAAAAAGTCAGGACAACATTCGACAAGTATCTTGAATCGGGGGCCATTACGTCTCTCGCGTCAACGTCAGATAGTGTTGAAATCAATGCAGAAGTGCTCTCATTTGATGGCGTAAATCTGCAAACTACGGCAACCACATCATTGCCACTGGCCTTCGCCCCATTCTTTGGCATCAGTAGTTTTCCCATTCGGGTCAACGCTACGGCCGTGAAGGCGTCGTATCAGGAGATCTATTTCGCGGTCGATCTTTCCAGCTCGACGGGTATGGGAGCAACTGATGCCGATCGACAGGCGCTCGAAGCCCTTACGCAGCCCTACGCGGCACCCGCATATGGATCAAAGCTTCCGCAAGGCTGCGCCTTCGGCTGCCATCGCCGTGAAGGTTGGGAACCAAGCGGCAAGACGGTTTATCAAATGGCACGCGAGGCCGGCATCAAGCTCCGTGAAGACGAGCTCGAAAATCAGTTCAACGGCCTTGTCGACTTGCTTCTTGATCCCGCTGATGCTGCTGTTCAACGTGGAATGCGCAAGGTTGCGGTCGTCGGCTTCAGCAATTACGCACGGCAACTCGCCGCCCCCACAAGTTCGGCGGATACGGTGAAGTCCGCCCTTGACGATTTTGCCGACTCGGATCGCTTTGAATCGGATTTTGCATCTGTGTTCAACGAGCTCGGCTACTTGCTCGGTTCTCAAGGAGATGGCTCGTCAGCACATCCGAACAAGATGCTTGTGATGATCAGCGATGGCATCGATTCCCGTGATGCGTTCTTCTCTCAGAAGGCGATGGATGTCGCTTTATGCACCAGCGTCAAGAACGCGGGCTTCCGGTTGGCTGTTGTCGAGATCAAATACCCTACACTCCCCGGCAATGCCTTGTATGAGGATACCGTCGAACCGGTCGAGGACAGCATCAGCCCGGCACTTTCGGCATGTGCCTCGCCCGGCTGGTATTTCCAGGCAATCAACAATGATGATGTTCCTGTTAAATTCAATCTGCTGAAAGATCAGATCATCGCGTCCAGCACGCGGCTGTCAAGGTAGCTCAAAGCGGGTCATGCCCGCGCCCCATGATGCTGGCAGCGCGCCCTACATCCCCGCCGCCAGGGCGGCACCCTTCTCCGCCACGATGTAACTGCCGAAGCCGAAAGCCACGACGCCGGCGACGAGCTGCAGGCCGCGGTGGGCCCAGGTCATGGACCGCGCCGTGAGCGTGAAGGGCACGGCGATGGCGGCGGAGAAGGCCGCCATGCCGAAGATGGAGCCGAGGCCGAACAGGGCCATGAAGGCGAGGCCGAGGACCGGCGTCGAGGCCGTGGAGGCGGTGAGCGCCACGATGGCCGCTGAACCGGCGAGACCATGCATCATGCCCACGGCGAGGCTGCGCCGCCAGCCATGGTCGGGATGGCCGTGGTCATGGGCGCTCTTGCGATGGTCGGCCACGTCGCCCGCATGGCTGTGGGCGTGAAAATGGGCTTCGCCTCCCGAATGACGGTGGACGTGGAAGTGGATGCGGTCGCGCACCATGCGGTAGATGACGCGAAGCCCGAGCAGCACCAGCATGACGCCCACCGCCAGTTCCAGCGCGTTTTCAAGCCGTGGGGTCAGCGCCAGCTTGAGGGCATAGACGGCACCGCCAAAAGCGCCCAGCGTCAGGGCGTGGCCAATACCCCAGATGGCGCCGTGCCGGACGATGCGCTTGAGGCCCGTCTTGTCGCTGACGAGGCTGGCCACGGCCGCAATGTGATCGGCCTCCAGCGCATGCTGAAGGCCGATAAGGAATGCAAGCGTCATCCAGGTCAACATGGGCCAAGCTATAGCGCCACTCCCGCCTTGCCGCGAGGCCTGTTTGCGGCAGGAGCGGAGCGAAAGCGCCTCTGCCTCAATTTGCGGCAGATCCGCCTCTGGCCCGTCTCTTGCTGGGGAAGCGTATCCCATGCCGAAACGGAACGCCCGCCTTGCCCCATCTCGACCACGACCTGCTGTTCGCCCTGTTCCTGACCGTCCTCAATGTAATCGCCATTGGCGGAGCCACGGCGTTCCTGCTGTTTCCGGATCTCGCCGACCGGATGATGCCCCGCAGCGGCGAAACGGAGGGGACCGACGCGCTGGACGCCAGCGGGATCGGCCGGAAGTCGGCAGCGCCGCCAGCCCGCAAGCCGGCCGGCCCGATTTCATGGGATCTCACGACATTTCGCGCGCCGGGCACGTCGCGCCGAGGATAACGTCTTCAGGCGAGGTGGCACCCCGCCTTGCGCTTTCCCTCCAGATATTCGTCGACGAGCTGCCGGTAGCGGATGGGGCCGAAGCTGGGGAAATGGCCGCCATGGACGGTCGCGACCTCGAGCTTTGCCAGCCGTTCCAGCGTGGCGATGTAGTCCGGCACGTCCGAGTGATAGGCATCGTCGATCAGCGGCCCGTCATAGATGATGTCGCCGGAGAGGAAGATGCCGGTTTTCCGCTCGAGGAGTCCGATGCCGCCGGGCGAATGGCCGGGCGTATGGATGACCTCGAAGGCCCGGTTACCGAGATCGATGATGTCGCCGTCATTGAGCAGGCGCTCGGCTTTGGCGGGCTTCACCTGATATCTTGACTGGTCCCATCCCTCTGGCTGGCGGTCAAACATCTCATCGGTGGCATAGCGGTCCGCACAGGTCCATTCATTGCGCGGGTCTTCGAGGATCTGCGCCTCGGCCGGATGCACGCAGCATCCCGGAAACTCGTGGTGGCAGCCGATGTGGTCGAAGTGCGTGTGGCTGGCGACACAGGTGAGGGCGCGCTCGGTGACGAGTGGCACATGGGCGCGCAGCGAGAAATGGCCGAGCCCGGTATCGAACAGCAGGTCGCTGTCGCGGCCTCGCACATGCCACATGTTGCAGCGGAAGAACGGCTTGATCCATGGCTCATGGATCAGGGTTACGTCGTCGGCGAAGCGGATCGTCTCGTACCATTGCGACGGGCTCACGCGTTCGGTCATGTCTCAGTCCTTCAGCACGATGAGATGGGCGGCATCGAAGCCGAGCGCGATTTCGTCGCCGGGCGCGACAGCGGTGTTCGCCGGAAGGCGCGCCAGGAGCAAGAGCGACGGATCGGCCACCGGCACCGCCGTGACGCGCTTGAAGCTTCCCTGGTAGATCACGTCCGTGACCTTGGCCGTCACCGGTCCGCCGATATGAATATGTTCCGGGCGGATGGCGACATGGAGATCGCTGCCCACTGAGTCATGATCCGCAGCGAAGGTGCCGAGCGCGGTTTCGACCTTGCCGCCTGCGAGGCCACGCGCCGGCAGCACCGTGCTCTCGCCCATGAAGGTGGCGGAGAAGCGGGTGGCGGGCCGGCCATAGACCTGTTCCGGCGGGCCTTCGTCCTCGATGCGCCCATGATTCATCACCACCACATGGTCAGCCAGCGCCATGGCCTCCTCCTGGTCGTGGGTGACATGGACAAAGGCGGTGCCGACGCGCTTCTGGATGGCCTTGAGCTCGTCCTGCATCTGGCGGCGGAGCTTGAGGTCGAGCGCGCCCAGCGGCTCGTCGAGGAGGAGCACGGCAGGCGCGACGACCAACGCGCGGGCCAGCGCCACGCGCTGCCGCTGGCCGCCGGAGAGCTGGTGCGGTTTCTTGCCGAAGGCGTCCGCGAGACCGACGAGAGACAGCATGTCGCGCGCCCTGGCATCGCGCTCCGCTTTCGCGATACCCTTCATGCGCAAGCCAAAGCCGACATTGCTGCCGATGGTCATGTGCGGGAACAGGGCATAGTCCTGAAACACGGTGGCAGTGGGCCGCTTGGCCGGCGCCATCACCGTGCAGTCCTCGCCCTTGATGAGGACGCGGCCCTCCGTCGGCTGAAGAAATCCGCCGAGGATGGAGAGCAGCGTCGTCTTGCCCGAACCTGATGGCCCCAGCAGCACGGTGTAGCTGCCAGGATCGATGTCGAGGGAGACACCGCTCAGCACCCGGGTTGGGCCGAAGGCATGCGACACGGTCTGGATCGAAACGAGGGCGGTCATTGGGGGCGCTTCCGGAAGGCGACGAGTTCGAAGACGACGGCGAGCACGATCGAGACGCCGAAGACGAGGGACCCCACGGCATTGGTCTTGGGATTGAGGCCGGCGCGCAGCAGGTTCCAGATCTCGACAGGCAATGTCGTGTCGAAGCGGGTGAGCAGAAAGGCGATCACGAATTCGTCCCACGAAAAGGTCATGGACAGGAAGAAGGCGGCGAACAGGGCGGGCCACAACATGGGCGCGGTGACCAGTGTCAGCACCTGCCAGTCCTTCGCACCGAGGTCGCGGGCGGCGCGCTCGATGTTGGCCTGGTGCTCGCCCATCTGGCTGTAGATGATGGCAAAGCAGAGCGGCAGGTTGATGACCACGTGGCCGATGCCAGCGGCCATCAGCGACTTCGGCACATGGGCCCAGTTGAAGAAGATGAGAAGCCCCATGCCGATGATGAGATAGCTGACCGTCAATGGAAGCGTGATAAAGCCGCGAAGCACGGCGGAGGCCGGCAAATGAAACCGCGCGAAACCCCAGGCGGACAAAAATCCCAGCAGCGTGGCCATGGCCGATGTGGAGAGCGCGACGAGGATGGAATTGACGAGGCCGGAGGTGAGCCGCGCGTCAGTCAACACGGCGGAATACCACCGCAAGCTCGGCCCGTTGAACGGCGGGATCGGAAACAGCGTACCCTGGAACGAGAACAGCATCAGCACGGTGACGGGCAGGAAGATGAAGCCGTAGATGAGGAGGGCGTAGAGCGATGAAAGCACGCGAACCATCACGCCCTCTCGATCTTCAGCCAGCGGGCCGAGGCGAGATAGGCGATGGTGACGACCGCCATCAGGATGATGGAGAGTGCGGACGCCGAGGCGAAATCACCGCGCCGTCCGATCTGCATCATGATGAGCTGCGGCATGAGCAGTTCGTTGTTGCCATCCAATATCTGTGGCGTGATGTAGTCGCCGATCGCTAGCACGAAGGTGAGGAAGGCGCCGACCATGATGCCCGGCAGTGTCAGCGGCAGGATGACATGGATGAAGGTCTGCAAGGGCGAGGCGCCGAGATCGGCCGCGGCCTTGCGATAGTTCGGCGACAGCTGCTTGAGGTTGGCGTAGATCGTCAGAGTCAGCAGCATGACGAAGAAATGCACGAAGCCGATGACCGTTGCAGTGCGGGTGTTGGCCAGCTGGACGGGATCAGACAACAGCCCGCTGCCGGTCAGCGCTCCATTGATCACGCCCTTTTCCGCCAGCACCAGCAGCCACGAGTAAGACCGCACGACATAGGACGTCCAGAACGGCAAAACCGCCAGCATCAGCGCCAGCCGTTGCCAGCGCTCCGGCACGATGAAGGCCAGAATCCAGGCGAAGGGATAGGCCAGCAGGATGGAGATGACGGTCACGAGAAGCGTGACCTCAAGCGAGTTCGTCAAGGCACGCCAGTAGGCGGGATTGGTGAAGAACTGGATGTAGTTCGAAAGGCTGAAGCCACCGCCGCCCTTGGGGTAGACGCTGGCGATCGCCATCGCCAGGAACGGCACGGCAAAGAAGACCAGCGTCCACAGCAATGCCGGTGTGACGCTGGCCCATCCCGTTCGTGTGTGAGACGCGGCGCTCACTGCGCCTGGATCATCTCGGTCCACACATCCTGCATCTTCTTGTCGAGGTCTTCCGACGGCGCGGGATAACCCTGCGCGCGCTTCAGGAAGTCCGGCTGTTCGTCGAAGCGCAGGATTTTCTTCTGCTCGTCGTCAAGGGCGGCCTTGGTGCTGGCCGGCATGCCCCAATAGCAGGACGACGTGGCAAGCCGCGCCTGTCCTTCCGGGCTCATGATGTACTGGATGAACTTCAGCGCCATGTCCTTGTTCTGCGAGTCCTTGAACATGGCAAGCGACTGCGACCACAGCACGGCCCCTTCCTTCGGAATGGAGAAGTCGAGGTCCGGGTTCTCCTTGGCGATGCCCGCCGTCACCCACTCGCCGCCGCCGACGAGGATGTCGACTTCGCCGGTTGCCAGCGCCGTCTGGCTCGCCACCACGTCGGTGACCGCCTTGGCATTGGCCTTCATCTTGAGGAGGACCTCCTTGATGGCGGGAAGGTCGGCTTCGGTGAGCTCCGCCGTCTTCTTGCCGATCGACATGGCGGCAAGCCCGATGACCGGCAGGTAGTAGTCATAGATCGCGATGCGGCCCTTGTATTTTTCGTCGGTCATGGAGGCCAGCGACTGCATGTCGCCCACATCGACCTTCGACTTGTTGAAGCCGATGGTGTTGTAGCCGAACTTCTCGGTGATGCCGTAGCGCTTGCCGTCGGCCATCGTATAGTCGTCCATCTTCACGGCCGGGAAGAGATCGCCAATCGGAAGCTGGTCTTCTGGCAGCGGCTCGAACAGGCCGCGCTCGACGCCGCGGCGCACGTCGATCGAGTCGATCACCATCACGTCCCAGTCTCCGGGCTGCGACTGGTCAATGATGGCAAGGCCGGCACCCGTGCCTTCGAACTCTTTGACGTTCACCTTGATGCCGTTGGCCTCCTCGAAGGGCTGCAGCAGGGCGGGATCGGAATGATCACACCACACCAGTGCATTGAGATCGGCAGCCGAAACGGTGCTGATCATGGCGATTGCGGCGATCGATACGCCTGCGAAACGTTTTCCGAAGGTCTTCAGCGTCATGTTGCGTTTCTCCCTGTGTTAATGGAAAAGTGAACCAGTTGAAAACTTGAGTCAATTCCAAAAATCGGGCAAGCTGCTGAAATGTCAGGCCTTCGCGAGAAACAGAAAGCCCGCCGTTACGACCGTATCCTGCAGGCGGCGGCAGGGCTGTTCCGCGAACATGGCTATGACGCAGTGAAGATCGAAGCCATCGCGGCCAAGGCGGAAGTGTCGATCGGCACCATCTACAACTACTACCAGAACAAGGGCGACCTGCTGGTGGCCATCGTGGCCCTGGAAGTTCACGAAGTGCTGCGCGCCGGCGAGGAGGTGATCGCCAACCCGCCGCACAATGCCGAGAAGGCCGTCGATGCCCTGATCGGCACTTACGTCGAGCACTCGCTGGTCTATCTGAGCAAGGAAATGTGGCGGCAGGCGATGGCGATTTCGACCCAGCAGCCGGACAGCCCGTTTGGTGAGACCTATGCGGCACTGGACATCGCCCTGGCGCGCCAGACCTGCGCGTTGATTGGCAAGCTCGTGGACTTGGGGCTGCTGCGGCCGGACGCCGATGCCGTGTCGCTGGGCGAGGTCGTTTTCAACAACACCAACATGAACTTCACGGTGTTCGTGAAGACCGAGGCAATGAGCGTGCTCGAATTGCGCGCCATGCTGCGCCGCCAGCACCGCGCCGTCCTCAGGGCGTTTTCAGCCTGATCAGTCTTCCAAGGTGAAGGCCAGCGTGAAATCTCCGGTCTTGCCGGTATTCTTGTCCTTGGCGCGCGTCGTGACCTTGTAGTCGCCCGGGGGCAGGCCCGAAAAATCATAGGTCACCTTGGCCATGAATTCCTTGTTGGGAAAGCGGCTGCGAATGGACAGATTGCCGAAATTCTCCTGCGACGCCACGACGTTGCCGGTGGCATCCGTAATCGAGAAATCGAGATCGAGGCTGATCTGGTAGAGCGAGCCATCCCGGCCATAGCCGTAGCCCATGGGCTCGGCATAGATGATCAGCGGTTCACTGCGCTTGAAAGTACTGCCTTCGCGCAGATCATACATGCCATAGCCGGCCGGTTCCCCCGCCGCGAACAGGGCGCGGCGGAACAGCAACGGCGATTCCTGCCAGACAAGGTCTTGCGCCGCTTCGAGGTTCTTGATGGCGTCCTCGTGATTTCCTGCCGCCAGCAAATCTTCTGCCTTCATGGCGTGGTCGGCAATTTCTCCGGCGATGGTGGTGGCTGGCGCCAGCAACATGGTGCTGGCGAACAAGGCCAAAGCAAAACGGGTCATGGCTATTCCTCCCTCCGGGTGATGGGGCTCATCCTGATCCGGATCGTCCAAACCTGCAAGATGTGGAACCTCCGCCGATCGGCCTAGCGTCTCGACACTTTCAGCTTGATGCCGTTTTCCGACCGCACGGTGAGGCGGCCGATGGGTTTCGGTTCGACACCGGGGATGGCTTCGAAGCGGAAGCGGCGAACGAGACTGGCGATGATGAGGATCGCTTCCTGCTGGGCGAAGGACGCACCGATGCAGACGCGCGGCCCCTTGCTGAAGGGGAAATAGCAATTGCGCAGGCTCTCGGTCGACTCGTCGCGGTCGAAGCGTTCCGGATCGAAAACGTCCGGCTCCTGCCAGTAGCGGCGGTGGCGCTGCATGAGCCACGGCGAGACATGCACCACGGCGCCCTTGCTGATCTTCTTGTCGCGCATGGTCATGGGGCACGCCGCGTCGCGCGGCAGAAAGGCAATGGGCGGATAGAGCCGCAGCGTTTCGCTGAACACGTTGCGCGTGAACCTGAGCTTCCGCACATCGGCATAGGTGGGTTGCGCGCTGCCGAGCACGGCCTCCGTCTCGGCGTGGACCTTTTCCTGTGACTCCTGATCCTTGGCGAGGAGATAGAAATTCCACGCCAGCGTGCTGGCCGACGTCTCATGGCCGCCGAGGAACAGCATGGCAACCTGCTCGTTCAGTTCGCGCAAGTCGAAGCGGCTGCCGTCCTGCGGGTCCTTGGCGGCAATCAGGGCGTCGAGGATGTCCTTGCCATCGAGCGTCTCGCCGTGATGGAAGGCATCGTACCGTTCCTTCACCTTGGGATCGAGAAGATCGTGGATGATCTTCGCCTCTTTGCGGGCCGTGGCACCACCGGAGGCGGCGAATGCGGGCAGTCCCACCATCCGCGCCATGCCGTGGGCGAAAGCGGCCTCCTGGAAAGACTGGAATGCGCCAAAGGTCCGCTTCGCATCGTCCGCTCCCAGTTCCTCGCCGAAAATGGTGCGGTAGATCACATCGGCGGTGACGTGGGTCATCTCCTCGTCGACCATGGCCTCGCGCGGCCCGTCGGCAATGGTCTCGAAGCGCGCCATCATGTCGTCCACGGCGCCCATCATCAAATCGAACACCAGCTTGTTACGGGTCTGTTCGAAAACCGGCGCCATGATGCGGCGCTGGCGTTTCCAGATTTCGCCGTTCGAGACGATCAGCCCGTCGCCCACCAGCGTACCGAACATGTCGGCAACAACTTCGCTCTTCGGGAAATTGGCGATGTCGTCGATCAGGACGCGCTGTACCAGGTCGGGCTGGTTCGCCACGTAGACCTTCTTGTGCGGCAGGCCCACCTCGCCCATGTGCATGGAGTAGCTGCGCACCATCAGCGAGGACAGCGAGCAGTGCAAGCTGCGCAGAAACTTCACCGGACGGAGCATCATCTTGATGAAACGGCCGTGGTCCGGCATGGGCTGTGGATAGGGGGGAACGAACTTGGTCATGGCTTGCCGAACCGGAAGCGATCGAAACCGGTCACGCTGTCGAGATGGGAGTAGCGGGCGTCCAAAGTCTGGTCTCCGGCTGTGATAAGAAAGTAATCATAGTCGCCCGGAAGCTCCGCCGCCATCAGATACTGGAAATGTGACCGGCGGAAGTCCCGCTTGAGGCTGGCGTAGGTCTCCGGGCGGAACAGCGTATGAAAGCGGGCCGAGAGCAGTTTCGGCTTGGGAGCCGATGGGTCTGGCTGGGCGAGGCCCGATCCCCACAGCGGATCGGTCAGCGGGAAGCAGGCACCATCGATGCTGGCGCTGACGTCGATCCAGGCGACGCGCGGGTCGGCAGCCACTTGCGCCAGTTCCTTGCGGAACCGCGTGGCACCCGGCTGCCAGCCCAGCATGGGAATGTTGTGGCCCAGCGTCAGCAGCGACAAGGCGCCGGAATTGGAACTGCAGAGATTGAGCGCCCGGGCCACCGCCGAGACGGCGTTGTGGGCCCCCACGCTATGGCCGACAATCAGCATCTCGTCCGCCGAACCGTCTTCAACTGCGGCGGCGATGCGTGCGGCAAACTCGTCCAGGCGGGCGTCCATGTCCTTTGCCCGGCCGCCACCCTGGTCGCTGGTGAAAGCCAGGATTCGTGCCACCCAGAAGGCAGCAAAGCGGGACTCCAGGACACCTCGCAGCATCACGAGGCCGACAAAGACAACGGCACCTACGGCCATGGCCACCAGCCAGCCGGCGGCGAGCCCCGCAATCGCCGCCGCCAGCAGCGCCAGCAGCACGGCGGCCAGCACGATGCCCGGTGCCAGCATCATGGTGACGAAGGCCGGCCAGGAGACTTTCAGGGTGCGCAGGAACACGCCGCGGGTGAGGTAGGCCCAGCAATAATAGAGAATGTCGCCCAGCACGGCGAAATTGGTCTTCGACCAGCGGGTGCGCATGAGGTCGTCGTAGCGCAGGAAATGATACTGGACCTCCGTGGTGGGTGAGGCGACGGACCAGGCGCTTTCAATGGGGCTGATGCGGCGGCGGGCGCCGACCTTGAGGTCGAGTCCGTTGACCGGCGACTGGCGCGCGGCCTCCTCAAGATAGAGCCGGTGGTAGTGGCCGGGCCCGCGCGGATCATATCCTTCGATATAGAACACCGTCCGCTTGGCAACCCGGCGCACGGGGGTTTCGTCTTGCACAGGCAATGTCTCGTTGATTCCGTCGGTTGGGAGTTTTGGGGGCCGAAGCGCCATGATGGCGGCAAATCTGGCTCCCGGCAACGCCCAAAGCTGGTGCATTTCCTTGGTGGCCGCCTATCTGCTATCACCGGGCATCGCTCTGAGGAGTATGCGACATGAACAAGCCGATGAATCTGGAAGGCGCCACCGCGTGGGAGCCTTCGCCGAACAATCTTGAACCGTTCTGGATGGGCTTTACGCCCAACCGCGCCTTCAAGCAGCGCCCGCGCATGATCGCCCGCGCCAAGGACATGCACTACTACGACATGACCGGCCGCCCGATCCTCGATGGCTCGGCGGGCCTGTGGTGCTCCAACGCCGGCCATTGCCGCGAACCCATCGTCAACGCCATCCAGAAGGCGGCGGCCGAACTCGATTTCGCGCCGACCTTCCAGTTCGGCCATCCCAAGGTGTTCGAGCTTGCGTCCCGCCTCGCCACCATGGCGCCGGGCGACCTGAACTATGCCTTCTTCTGCAACTCGGGCTCCGAAGCCGCCGACACGGCGCTGAAGATCGCGCTGGCCTACCAACGGGCCCGCGGCCAGGGCACCCGCACCCGCCTCATCGGCCGTGAACGTGGCTATCATGGCGTCAATTTCGGCGGCATCTCGGTTGGCGGCATGGTTGCCAACCGCAAATGGTTCGGCGCTCATCTGGCCGGTGTCGATCACCTGCCGCACACTTACAACAAGAAGGAACAGGCATTCACCCGTGGCGAGCCCGAGTGGGGCGGCCACCTCGCCGACGAGCTCGAACGTCTGGTGGCGCTGCACGACGCCTCGACCATCGCCGCCGTCATCGTCGAGCCGATGGCAGGCTCCACCGGCGTGCTGCCGCCGCCCAAGGGCTATCTCAAGAAGCTCCGCGAGATCTGCGACAAACATGGCATCCTGCTGATCTTCGACGAGGTCATCACCGGCTTCGGCCGTCTGGGCCATGCCTTCGCCGCCGAACGCTTCGGCGTCGTCCCCGACATCCTGACCTTTGCAAAGGGCGTCACCTCCGGCACCGTTCCCATGGGCGGCTGCATGGTGCGCCAGGGCATCTACGACCAGTTCATGAACGGCCCTGACCACGTGATCGAGCTGTTCCACGGCTACACCTACACGGGCCACCCGATGGCGGCTGCCGCCGGTGTCGCCTGCATGGACGTCTACCGCGACGAAAAGCTGTTCGAGAACGCCAAGAAGCTCGAGAACGTCTGGGCCGATGCCGCCTTCACGCTGAAGGGCCATCCGCTGGTGGAAGATATTCGCACCCTCGGCCTGGTGGCGGCGATCGATCTCAAGCCGGTCGAAGGGTCGCCCGGACTTCGCGCCTACAAGGCCATGGAGAACGGCTTCCATGACGTCGGCATGATGGTGCGCATCACGGCGGATACCATCGCGCTGTCACCGCCCTTGATGATCACCGAGAACCAGATCGACGAGATCTTCTCCGACAAGATGCCGAAGATTCTCGACTCGGTGGCCTGATCCACATTACAAGCATGGTCAGGGGCCGGAGAGTGCGATACCCTCCGGCCTGTTGATTCGTTACGGGGCGCAATGAGGGAGCAGGGCAAGCCACGGCAGATCTGGCCCATGATTTTTGGGCTATCGGTATTTGCCCTCGCCGCCATCGCCATAGCGGCGTTCATGCTGGCGTCGAACCGAACCGATCTGGTGCTCATTTCGGGTGCCATCTTCCTGTTGGCGGTTGGCCAGGTCACGGTGATCCTTGCGCTGTCCGCCCGCACGGCCCGCAGCGAAAGCCATGCCAACATGCTGGACGACGTGTTGCGCCGCCTCACGGAGGCGGCCACGAAGACCGAGACGCGGCTCACGGAAGCCGAGCGCCTGGCCAAGGAGCCGGATCGCAACGGACTCGACAAGCTGATGGCCGAGGTCAAGGGGCTGCGCGACAGCGTGCGCACGCTGCTGGATCGCAGCCGCCGGGACGACGAGAAGCCGTCGACGATCCGCTGGGGCGAGGCCCAATCATCCCGCGAGCCGCCGCCGCCGCCATACCCCGCCCCCGCGCCGGAAGCGGCGAAGCCAAGCACCGACGGCCAGCGGCTCGACTTGCTGCTCGAACCGCTGATCGAACTGACCACGGGCGCAACCGCCCATTACCGCGCGCTGCTCGATCTCGCCAGTGACAACGGCCAGATCGTCCAGCACGCCGAGCTTATGGAAAAGGCCGACGAAGGCGGCATGCGCCCAGCCCTCGACGCGCACCTGCTGAAGCAGGTGGTGCCGGTGCTGCGCCGCCTGCGCAACCGCAATCCGGGCCTGCGCGCCTTCGTACCCATCGGTGCTGCGACACTGGACTCGCGCGAGGACCTGGGCCGGATCGCCAGCCTGCTGGGGCAAGAGGGCGACGTGGTACGCGGCCTGGTCTTCGAGATCACCCACCGCGACCTCGGACTGCTCGACGACGACGGCATAGAGGGCCTGGCCCGGCTGGCCCGCGCTGGCGCGACGCTGGCGTTGGCCGAGGTACAGGTTTCGGGACTGGACCTGGGGGCGCTCAAGCAACTGGGTGTCAGGTTCCTCTCCTTTCCGCCCTCGGCGGCCGGTGCAGGCTTTGGCCCTACATCCGCCTGGCGCGAGTTCATGCAGTATGCGCGCGCCATGCAGTTCCAGATCATCATTGCCGACGTCCGCTCGTCGCAGCAGGCCAACGCGGCATCGAGCGTGGCACGCTATGCCCACGGCACGTTCTATGCACCGCCGCGCAAGGTGAAAGCCGATGCCGGGGCCGCGGCACCGCAATACCGCTCAGCGGCCGCCTGACCGCTCCCGCCATGCAAGAGCTCTCCAACCGCTATCCGGTGTGGCTGTGTGACGTCTGGGGCGTCATCCACAACGGGTTCACACCCTTCCAGCCGTCGGTGGAAGGCCTGGCCCGGTACCGCCGCAATGGCGGCACCGTCATTCTCATCACCAATTCGCCGCGCACCACGCCCGGCGTCGTCCGCCAGCTCGACGAGATCGGCGTCGACCGCGCCGCCTATGACCGCACCGTCACCTCCGGCGACGTGACCCGGGAACTGATGCACAGCTACGGCGGCGACAAGGTCTTTCACTTGGGCCCCGAGCGCGACTTGTCGATCTTCGAAGGCACCGGTGTTGTCCGCGTGCCGCCGCCAGAGGCTCACGCCGTGTTGTGTTCGGGCCTGTTCGACGACGTTAACGACGATCCGCAGGATTATCATCCGCTGCTTGACGATCTTCATGCCCGCGGTCTGGTGATGATCTGCGCCAACCCTGACAAGGTGGTGAAGAAGGGCGACCGGCTGCTCTATTGCGCCGGGACCCTGGCCGACATGTATGCGGCCAAGGGCGGCAAGGTGCTGATGGCCGGCAAGCCGTTTGCGCCGATGTATGACGATGCCCTGGCACTGGCCGCCGAACTGCGCGGCGGTCCCGTGGACCGGTCGAAGGTGCTCGCCATCGGCGATGGGCCGGAAACCGACATCCGCGGTGCTGCTGACTATGGCCTTGACGCCGTTCTTGTTGCAGAAGGAGTGACCGATGCGAGCGCCGGGCTGCACGTGGTCGAGGAGACCGTCCGCAAGGCCGTGCCCCACGCGCGCATCGTGAAGACGGTTCACGATCTGGCGTGGACCTGACGAGGGGAATGCATGCGTCTCATCACCGGGTCTGACAAGGTTCCGGACGATCTTCGCGGCGGGGTGGTCGCCATCGGCAATTTCGATGGCGTGCATCGCGGCCATCAGGAATTGCTGGAGCGGGCCCGCGCCGAGGGCGCACGGCTGGGACAGCCGTGGGGCATCGTCACCTTCGAACCGCATCCCCGCACCTTCTTCCGTCCCGCCGAACCGGTCTTCCGGCTGACGCCGCTGGCGCTGAAGCAGCGGCTGGTGGCGGCACTGGGCGCCAACTTCATGGTGGTTCTGCCCTTCGACCGCACCTTCTCGGAACTCGAAGCCGGCAATTTCGTGCGCCACCACTTGGTGGAGCGGCTCGGGGTCTCTCACGTGGTCACAGGCTACGACTTCCACTTCGGCAAGGGCCGCAAGGGCAGCCCGGCGACCATGGAAACCCTTGGCCGCGAGTTTGGTTTCGGTGTCACCATCGTCGAGCAGGTGACCGATGAGGGCGATCTTCATTCGCCGTTCTCGTCAAGCTCCATCCGGCGGGCCTTGCGCCACGGCCATGTCAACGAGGCAGCGGCCGAACTGGGCTTCAACTGGACGGTGCTGGGCGAAGTGGTGCGCGGTGACCAGCGCGGCCGGACCATCGGCTTTCCCACCATCAACATCATCCTTGAGCCGGGCGCTGATCCGTTTCGCGGCATCTATGCTGTGAGGGTGCGCGACGCGCGGCTGAAGGGCGCCATCGCCTGGCCGGGCGCCGGCTATTTCGGCGACCGCCCGACCTTCGACACCGGCCGCACCTTTCTGGAGGTCTATCTCATCGGCTTCGACGGTGATCTCTATGGCCGCGAGATGTTCGTCGAGTTCGTCGACCTGATCCGCCCCGACCGGCGCTTCGCCTCGATCGCCGAACTGGTGGAGCAGATGCGCTCCGACTGCGAGCGGGCTCTGGCAAAACTCGACGGACCATCCACCGCGATTGACACCCCGCTCGGTCGTCTGCAGGCGGAAGGTCTGATTTAGGCCCCTGCGGCGGCTGAGCGCGCCACGCGGCGCTCGCGCCCGTCGAGCACAATGACCAGGAGGCCGGCCACGACCACCAGTGCCATGCCGGCAATGGCCAGCAGGTTCGGCACGTCGTTGAACAGGATGATGCCGAACAGCACGGCCCACACCGTAAGGGTATACATGAACGGTGCCACGGAACGGGCCTCGCCGATGCGGTAGGCGACGAAGATCAGGAAGTGGCCGACGATCATCAGGGCGCCGGCCAAGGTCGTCAGCCCGAAATGCCTGGGCTGTGGCAGCACCGGCGTTTCGAGCGCGACCATGCCGATAGCGCCGGCGGCCATCAGGATGACCAGCACGGTAAAGGCCACGACGAGGGCCGGAATGGAAGTCGGCACCCGCCGCGTGATGAGATCGCGCGTCGCTGCGGAGATCGCGGTGAGAAAACCGAGGGTGGCGTAGGGCGAGGCCGCGGTGGCACCGGGCTGTGCCACCAGCAGCGCACCCACGATGCCAAGGCCGATGAGAGCAAGCCGCAGCCACCCCAGCCGCTCGCCCCAGAACAGCCAGGCGCCGATCAGCACCAGCAGCGGGCAGGTCTGGGCGATCGCGGTCACGTCGGCGATTGCCATATGAAGGATGGCGAAGGTGAAGGTGAAATTGGCCACCACTTCCAGAAGGCCGCGCGCCACCAGCCATGGATTGAGCATCCGATGCAGGTGGTGGCCCTGGTCGAGGGCCACGATCAGCACCAGGCAGATCGACACGGCCGCGAAACCTCGCATGAAAACGAGCTGGAACAGCGGCGCATCCTGCAGCGCCAGCTTCATGCAGCTGTCGCTTGCGATGAACACGCCCATGGCAAGCGCCATGGACAGCATGGCGCGCAGATTGGTGGATAGCTGTTTCATGCAGGACCTGTTGGACGAAACACCGCCTGCCTAGCCCGGGGGGCCGTGGCACACAATTGCGATCGCGGTGGATCAGGCCTGCTTTTTCGCCGCCGCTTTCTTCTTTGGCTTGGTCACGTCGGTCGACGGATCGAGCAGCCGGTGCATGTGCACGATGAAGTAGCGCATCTGGGCGTTGTCGATGGTTTCGCGCGCCTTGGCGAGCCAGGCGTCATAGGCCGCCGCGTAATTGGGATAGAAACCCACCACATCGAGGCTGGCCAGATCCTTGAAGTGAATCGACTTCACGTCGTCCAGTTCGCCGCCGAACACGAGGTGGAGAAGCTGCTTGTCGGACTTTGCAGGCGCTTTGGTCATGGGCTCCTCAGGTGCTGGATCAATGCGGCATGGCGCTTCGCACCTGCAGCAACGAGGCCTTGCTGCCATGGCTCGGGCCGGTTGTAAACATAAGGCTTGCCATCGGTGCCCGTGACCACGCCCCCTGCCTCAAGAACGAGCAGTTCACCCGCCGCAAGGTCCCAGTCATTGCGCTTGCCAATGGACACCGCGCCATCGATTCGCCCGGCTGCCACATAGGCGAGACGCAGGAGGAGCGGAAGGTCGCTGTTCGCATCGCCGTGGATGTCGGCTGCCGCCAGCGCGATGAGAGCCTTGCGGCTGCCAGCGATGTGGGCACCGGCGAGATCGCTGGAATCCGACGGATGGAGCGGCACCGAATCGAGAAAAGCGCCACCGCC
>CAZECZ010000094.1:0-17757 GCA_964510815.1 uncultured Aestuariivirga sp. | reverse complement strand
CGAACTTGTGGCGGGTCCACTGGCCAGCCATGAAGCCCCAGGTGAGCGAGTCACCAAATGCGAGGATATTCCTCATTGATCAGTCTTGCTCCCAACATACGACATAAAACTGTATTCACTACCGAACCTAGAGTTCGCAAGCGCCTTCTCGGATATCGAATGAACTCGACCCATTCCTTTCAAGCCCGTTCCATAGCCCAAGTCATTAACGAATTCTGGCCACGGGTAGTAAACGATAGTCCCCTTCAGAAACAGAATGATTGGGAATTTCTGCTCCCCCCACAGCTTGTATGAGAGTTTCCATTGCTCTCCCGGAACACGGAGCAAAACACGCCCACAATACTCAAAGAAACCGTAGTCCTCAGAACTGTTCAACAGAAGCAACCAGTCGCCAGTGCGAAGTTTGTTTAGTGCAGTCTTTGCACCAGTAGGCACACCCCATATCTGGAATGTTGACGATCCGATCCGGGCATATCCATCTTTCAACTCATTGAGTTGAAACCCGACCCCTTCATCGATATCACTTTCCACATCCTCCAGTTTGAATTCTCTCAAACCGAACCTTTGGCTACCGATAGTGCGCGGGAAGTCTCGCTTGCTCAGTTGGTCTCCGACATGGTGCCAGAAGATCGCCATCAATTATCTCCTTCACACCAGCATCAGCCCGGGTTCTTCGAGATAGGCCTTGATCGCATTGATGAACTCGGCCCCCAGGGCGCCGTCGATGCAGCGATGGTCGGTCGAGAGCGTGATGGTCATCTGCTGTTCGATGACGATGTCATCCCCGCGCACCACGGGGCGGCGCTCGGCCGAACTGACCGCCAGGATCGAGCCGTGCGGCGGGTTGACGATGGCCTGGAAGTTCTTGACGTTCATCATGCCCATGTTGGAAATCGCCGCCGATCCGCCCTGGTATTCTTCGGGCTTCAGCTTCTTCACCCGTGCACGGGCCGCATAGTCCTTCATCTCTTTCGAGATCTGTGCCAGGCCCTTGGTCTCGGCCTTGCGCACGATGGGGGTGATGAGGCCGCCGGGAATCGACACGGCGACACCTACATCGGCGTGTTTGTGCATCACCATGGCGCTGTCGGTCCACGACACATTGGCATCCGGCACCTTGATGAGGGCCATCGCCATCGCCTTGATGATGAAGTCGTTGACCGAGATCTTCCAGAGATGCTTGCCGTCCTTGTCCTTCGGCGCTTCCAGGTTGAGGCGTTCGCGGAGCGTCAGCAGGTTTTCTAGAGCGACATCGACCGAGACGTAGAAATGCGGAATGGTCTGCTTGGCCTCGGTCAGCCGCCGCGCGATGACCTTGCGCATGGAGTCATGCGGCACGAGTTCGTAGGAGCCCGGTTCGAAGAGCTTCAGAACCGCCTCGTCAGAAGGTCCAGTCGCAAGCGGCGGTGCTGCCTTCGCGGCGGCAGTCGCTGTGCCTGGCTTGGCGCTCTCCACGTCCTTCAACACGACGCGGCCGTGCGGGCCGGATCCTTGCAATGCCGCGAGATCAATGCCCTTGTCCTTGGCGATCCGTCTCGCCAGCGGCGAAGCGAAGACGCGGCTACCATTGCCCTTCGCAACAGGTGCCGGAGCGGGCGCTGGTGGAGCAGAAGCAGAGGCTGGAGATGTAGACGGTGGGGGCGGTGCTGTGGCGGCTGTGGGCGCTGGAGCCGCCTTGATGTCCGCCGCACTCTCGCCCTCGCCCAGGATCACGGCGATCGGCGTGTTGACCGGCACCTCGTCCGTGCCTTCCGCGATCAGCAGCTTGCCAACGGTGCCCTCGTCCACGGCTTCCACTTCCATGGATGCCTTGTCGGTCTCGATCTCGGCGAGTACGTCGCCAGACTTCACCTGGTCGCCTTCCTTCTTCAGCCACTTCGCGAGCTTGCCCTTCTCCATGGTTGGCGAAAGGGCCGGCATGAGGACGTTCACTGGCATATCGGTGTTCCCTGTTGTTCGTCGGCCGCCGTCAGGGCGCGAGGTCCTGACGGTGGATCATGATGCGAATCGGGCCCTGCGGTTCGTGGAGGCCCATGTCGTGCTTTTGGCGCGCAGCGTGGTGAATCCGGGTCATCAGCCGGTCATAGGCAGCCAGGAAGCTCTCGGCACTGACCAGCCCGTGTTTCGGCAATTGCTCGTCGCAGTGCTGCAGCGCATAGAGCGTTACACCGCACACGACGTCATCTGCGCCGTCCCGGCCGGTGAAGCGGATGCATTCTCCGTCAAAGAGCTTGTCCTCATCGAGAAACGCGAGCTGTCCCATGAAATCCTCCCGTGGTTGCCGTCACTCCCTGCTGCTGCCGTTTCCGTTCTCCACCGTCGTTCAAGACTTGTTGGCCAGTGGCGAGAGTTGCGCCGCCACCTTGTTGAGGTCCTCGTTCAGCACCTTGCGGATGGCCGCGAAATTGTCGGAAGCGTTGCCATGGCCCATTTCTGCGGCGGCCGCGGCGACTTGCTGCGCCATGCCGGCCAGCACGTGACCCCACACATCTGCCTTGCCGAAGGCCATGGAATGCAGCGACAGGCTCAAGGCACCGCCACAGATCCACACGCGCGCCACCTCGCCAGCCTTCGGATCATGGAACACCTCATGGGGCGGCTGCAGCTGGTGGGGATGAATCTCGTTGGAGTGATCGTGGTGATGATGGTGGTCGTGATCGTGGTCAGACATCAAGAATGCATCCTATTTTCTCGCTTCACTCGCTCGTAAAGGGCTATCTCTGCATCTGAAAGACGCTGACTTGCAAAGGCAATCAGAGGCTTCGCCCCACATGAATATCCGTGGCACTTCTTTTCGACGTCGAAGAAGGGGCGCAATTCCCAGTCGTCGCTAAAATGTGGGTCCCCTCTTCTCCTATTGACAAACCGTGTCAGAAGTTCAGCCGTCCCGCCTTTGAAATGCTTCGCGAGAAGTGCTTTGAGGAATACGTGAAGGCCCTTCGTTTCCATCCGAATTGAAGGGACGTTCAGGTGCTCTAATTCTCCAGTCGATAGTCCTTCAAGCCGTACCACCGAAATTTCCCAATCAAAATTCCGTCTGCCCTCTTGTTTCTTAGACATAGAGAACCTGCTTTGCAGCGGCGACGACCTCATCGGCATTGGGCAGCGCCAGCTTTTCGAGATTGGCCGCATAGGGCATGGGAACATCCTTGCCGGCGACACGTGCGACGGGCGCGTCGAGGTAATCGAAAGCGTGGGTCATGATTTCGGCCGCGAGTTCGCTTGTTACCGAGAAGCGCGGATAGCCCTCCTCCACGCAGACGCACCGGTTGGTCTTCTTCACACTCTCCAGCACCGTCTCCAAATCCATCGGGCGGATGGTGCGAAGATCGATGACTTCGGCCTCGATACCGTCGGCAGCCAACTTGTCGGCAGCGGCAAGCGCGTAGGTCATGCCGATGCCGAAGGAGACGATGGTGACATGCTTGCCGGCGCGGGCGATGCGCGCCTTGCCGATGGGGACCACCCAGTCGTCGAGCTTCGGCACGTCGAAGCTTTTTCCATAGAGGATCTCGTTTTCGAGGAAGACGACGGGATTGGGATCGCGGATCGCGGACTTGATGAGCCCCTTGGCATCGGCAGCGGTGTAGGGCACCACCACCTTGAGGCCGGGAATGTGGCCGTACCAGGCGGCGTAGTCCTGGCTGTGCTGGGCGCCGACGCGGGCAGCGGCACCATTGGCACCGCGAAACACGATCGGCGACCCCATTTGGCCGCCAGACATGTACAGCGTCTTGGCGGCGGAATTGATGATGTGGTCGATCGCCTGCATGGCGAAGTTGAAAGTCATGAATTCGACGATGGGCTTGAGCCCGGCGAAGGCAGCGCCTACGGCGAGTCCGGTGAATCCGTGTTCGGTGATCGGCGTGTCGATCACCCGCTGCGGACCGAATTCGTCCAGCATGCCCTGGCTGATCTTGTAGGCACCTTGATATTGGCCCACTTCCTCGCCCATCAGGAACACGTCCGGATCGCGGCGCATTTCTTCCGACATGCCTTCGCGGATCGCCTCGCGCACTGTCATTGACACCATCTCGGTTCCTTCTGGAATCTCGGCATCGGGAAGCGCGGTGGGAGTGATGGCGGCGGGGGCGTCTGCAGCCGTTGTTGGAGCAGGCGCTTCCGCTTTTGACGCTTCGGCCTTCGGCGCCGGTGCGGCGTCCGCCTCGCCGATCACTGCGATCGGCGTATTGACCTTCACGTTTTCAGCGCCCTCGGGCACCAGAATCTCCGTCAACGGGCCCTCGTCGATGGCCTCCACTTCCATGGTCGCTTTGTCGGTCTCGATCTCGGCGATCACGTCTCCGGGCTTCACCATGTCGCCGACGTTCTTCAGCCACTTGGCAAGCTTGCCCTCCTCCATGGTGGGCGACAGGGCGGGCATGAGGATGCTTGGCATGAATGTCTCCCGCTCAGGCTTCGACGTAGATGTCGGTGTAGAGTTCGCTGGCATCCGGCTCCGGATCGTTCTGGGCGAATTCGGCGGCCTCGGTGACGACAGAGCGGATTTCGGCGTCGACCTTCTTCAGTTCGTCCTCACTGGCAAGATTGCTGTTGAGAATGCGGGCCTTCACCTGTTCGATCGGATCGTGTTCCTCGCGCATCTTCTGCACTTCTTCCTTGGAGCGGTATTTCGCGGGGTCCGACATGGAGTGGCCACGATACCGGTAGGTCATCATCTCCAGGATGTAGGGACCCTCGCCCGCACGGCAATGTTCGACGGCCCGGTCGCCGGCGTCCTTGACGGCCCTGACATCCATGCCATCCACCTGTTCGAAGGGAATACCGAAGGCTGCACCACGTGCGCCCAGTTCCTCCGCCATGGCCGTAGAACGACTTGCCGCTGTTCCCATGGCATAGCGGTTGTTCTCGATGATGAAGATGACCGGGAGCTTCCAGATCGAAGCCATGTTGAAGGTCTCGTAGACCTGGCCCTGGTTGGCGGCACCATCGCCAAAATAGGTGACGGAAACATGGTCGTTGCCGCGGTACTTGTTGGCGAAGGCAAGCCCCGCGCCGAGTGGCACCTGAGCGCCGACGATGCCGTGGCCGCCGAAGAACTGCTTTTCACGGCTGAACATGTGCATGGAGCCGCCCTTGCCTTTCGACAGCCCCCCGCGCCTTCCGGTCAGCTCGGCCATGACGCCCTTCGGGTCCATGCCGCAGGCCAGCATATGGCCATGATCACGGTAGGAGGTGATGACCTGATCACCCTCCTTCTGGGACATCTGCATGCCGACGACGACCGCTTCCTGACCGATGTACAGATGACAAAAGCCACCGATGAAGCCCATGCCGTAAAGTTGTCCGGCCTTCTCCTCGAAACGCCGGATCAGCAGCATATCGCGATAAGCTTGGAGCTCCTGTTCCGTCGTGAAGCCGCTATTGGTGAGATTGGGTTTGTCACCCTTGCCGGATTTCCGCGCGATATAGGCCGATTTGACCGCCATGGCAGCACTCCCGTTCAAGCTTGTGCCATGTTTCATAGCACTAAGCAGTTGAGAACGCACGTCTTTCCGGAAATTAACCGAAATTCAGTTTACGGCCCGGAATTCGCTGGGGATTATCGCTGCGTGAAGGCCACAACGTCGCCCGGCGCTGTCATATCAAGGCGGCTGCGGGCCAATTCGTCAAGTAAATCCGGATCGATGCTTTCGGGTCTCATCAACCCGACGCGATGTTCGAGGCGAACGCGGACCTGCTGGCGCTCCTCAAAGGTCCCTTCAAGTGCGGCCACCTGGCGCTGAAGCGCATCCTGATTGGGATAGCCGCGTGGGCCCTTCCAGGCATGCCAGGCAAAGTAGCCGAGCAGCGCACAGCACACACAAGTAACGGCGAGATCGAAGCGGCGCATGGACCCGAGTCCTCCAGTCCAAGTCAGATTTCGGCGGACTCGGTTAACAATTGGTCACCATTCGGGTTATATTCACTTGACCTTTTGTATTTCCGTGCCGATGTAACTCAAGGAGTTACGAAATGTTGTCCAGCAGCCGATTCATAGTTGCCGTTCACGCCATGAGCGTACTTGCCCGTTATGTTGGCAAGGGGCCCGTGTGTTCGGCTCACGTCGCCGAAAGCGTGCACACCAATCCCGTTGTCATCCGCCGCTTGATGACTGAACTTGAAAAGGCTGGTCTGGTGCGCTCCGTCGCTGGCCGGTCGGGCGGGTTCGAATTGAAGCGGGATCCCGGCTCCATCACTTTGGCTGATATCTATTTCGCGGTCGAAGACGAAAACGTATTCCGGATGCACAAGCCCGATCCCAATTCGCAGTGTCCTGTTGCCGCACAGTTGGGACGGGTCCTTGATGGGCCGTTGCGCGCTGCCGAATGCGCGCTTCATACGTCACTGGCGAGAACGTCGATTGGAGACGTGGCAACTGCCATCGTTTGATTGCGGAGCAAACCTTTTTGCTCAAGCCATTTCTTCAAATTTTCCAGTAAGATATTGAAACAAAACACGTATGTCAGTTGTGGTCTAATACTCTTTCATTTCGATAGAGATTATGGGATAAACTCGCTTCATGGGATCCAATCAGGGAGTCAGGACCATGTCGCAGATCGCAGCCCGGGCCGATGCCACACACGCGCGCTCCATCGCAAAAACCGTCAGCTGGCGGGTGCTCGGTTCTCTCGACACCATGATCCTCGGATACCTCTTCACCGGCAGCCTCGTGATCGCCGGCTCGATCGCCTCCACGGAAGTCGTGACCAAGATCGTGCTCTACTACTTTCACGAGCGCGGATGGTCGCATGTTCGCTGGGGACGGCTCTGACTCAGTACGCTGAGGCCTGCTTCAAGTCCCCGATCAGGTCTTCCGTATCCTCTAGGCCGACCGACAACCTCAGCATGCCGTCCGTGATCCCCATCATGGCGCGCGCTTCCGGCCCGATGTTGCGGTGGGTCGTGGAGGCAGGGTGGGTGATCAGCGATTTTGCATCGCCCAGATTGTTTGAAATATCGATGATGCCAAGGTGACGCAAAACGTCAAAGGCTTTGGTTTTTCCGCCCTCAACCTCGAACGTGACCATCGTTCCGCCGAGCCGCATCTGCTTCTGCGACAGTGCAGCCTGGGGGTGGGAGTCCAGGTGCGGATAGATCACACGGGAGACCCCCTTCATCAGACATAGTGCCTCGGCGATCCGATGGGCTGATTGCGATTGCGCTTCAACCCGCAGCTTCATGGTTTCGAGACCCTTGAGCAGGATCCAGGCGTTGAAAGGCGAAATTGAAGGGCCCGTGTGACGCAGGAAGGGCTTGAGCAAATCCTCCTTGAATTTCCTGGTGGAGACGATGGCTCCGCCCAGCACCCGTCCCTGTCCATCCATGTGCTTGGTGCCAGAATAAACGACCACGTCCGCACCATATTGCAGCGGCCGCTGCAGAATGGGCGTTGCAAAGATGTTGTCGACGACGACGTTGGCGCCGGCCGCCTTGGCAATGCCACATACCGCTTCGAGGTCGATCACCTCCAATGTCGGGTTGGAGGGCGTTTCCAGGAAAATGCATTTCGTGTCGCCCGTGATCGCCTCTTGCCAAGCCTTGAGGTCGTTGCCGTCGACGAGTGTCGTCCTGATGCCAAAACGTGGCAGGATCGACGTCACGACCTGGTAGCAGGAGCCGAACAGAGCCCGCGATGCAACCAGGTGATCTCCTGCCTTCAGCTGGCAGGCAAGTGCGCCAAAGACCGACGCCATGCCGGAAGCCAGCGCGTAACAGGCTTCTGCTCCTTCGAGCAGCGCCAAACGGTCCTCGAACATGGTGACGGTCGGATTGCCGTATCGGCCATAAACGTAGCCATCATCGTCGCCTGAAAAGCGTCTCTCAGCAGTTTCCGGCTCGTCATAGACGAAGCCAGAGTTGAGATAGAGCGCTTCCGACGTCTCACCGTGAGGCGACCGGCTGAGGCCGCCGCGGACAAGCTTGGTTGCATCCCCCCAGTTGCTGGGATCGGACTTCTGTTTCTTCATCTTTCCTGATCCTAGCTCTGAACCCAAGGTAACCCAGCGGCTTTCCAGCCGCCGATTGTGCCGCGGTGACCATCCGGATCCTTGTCGCCTTCGAAACCCTCTGCCACGTTCCAGGCGTTTGTATATCCTGCGGCGGTGAGCGCGGAGGCGGCCGCGGCGGAGCGCGCGCCAGACCGGCAAATACAGAGAATCTCGGTGTCTTTCGACAATTCCATCTGCTCGATTTCCGATACGAAACCGGGGTTTACCTGCATGGACGGAAACACCTGCCAGGACAGCCGAATCAAGCGTTCGACGGCTGGCACGCCGACGAACACCCATTCCGGCTGGGTCCGCACGTCTATGAGGACGGCAGCACGATTGTTCTGAAGCCGGTGATGGGCTTCAGTTGGCGAAATATCACCCTGATGCATAGAGCGGCCTGTTCGTTATTTCGAACACCACTAGTCCAAACAGGATCGCGCTGCAAAAGGAAAGTATCGCGCCGGCCCGTCAACCCTCAGGTGCGGCTCGCTGGAAATTCCACCACTGTCGACCCGGATACCGGATCCGACACTCCTAGTCCGCCTCCGAGATCCTCGAGCAGGTCCCGCATCTCGTCGAGGATCGGAATCATCTTAGGCCGTGCCGCCACAATCGCATCGAAATCCTTCCAATGTCCGATCAAGCAGTAGGTACGATCGCCGGTCTTCACCAGACCACCGCCCAGAAACCCTGGCATGTCCTCAAGCCTGCGGCGATGGCGGTCCTCGAAATCCTTTTCCTTGCCTGACTTCACCTTGAACCGTACGGCGTTGTAAGCTGTCATCACAGCCTCCCTAGCGTTGCCCCGGCAGCGCTAACATACATCAAAACCGCTTCCTCGAACAGAAGGGTGAAGCGCTGGCCGCAGCACGTGAGACAGGCTGGCGCTTCCTGTTCAGCATGATCGTCTGTTAGATCGGCCCATCACAACTCACCCAGCGGAGTCGTTCCATGTCCAAGCCCCTTCCCCAACGCGCTGATGTCGTCATCATCGGCGGCGGTATCGTTGGCTGCTCGATCGCATATCACCTCACGAAGGATGGCATCACCAATGTGGCGCTCCTGGAGCGGAAACAGTTGACGTCAGGTACGACCTGGCACGCGGCCGGGCTGGTCGGGCAATTGCGGGCAACCCGGAACCTGACAGAACTGGCGAAATATACCACCACCCTGTTCGAGGGACTGGAAGAGGAGACTGGACAGTCCACCGGGTTCAAGCAGAACGGATCAATCTCGGTGGCACTCAATGACGGACGGCTCGAAGAACTCATACGTGGCGCATCCATGGCCAAGAACTTTGGGCTGGACGTGCAAGTCATCTCGGCAGGTGAAATCAAAGAACGGCTTCCCCACTACAACATGGACGGCGTGAAGGGGGGCGTGTTCCTGCCGAAGGATGGTCAGGTCAACCCGATCGACATCACGCAAGCCCTGGCGGCCGGTGCACGGTCGCGCGGAGCGAAGATCTTCGAGAATACCAAGGTGACGCGGGTGCTGGTGAAGGACGGTGCTGCCTACGGGGTCGAAACGGCCGATGGTACCATCCTTGCCGACAAGATCGTGGTCGCGTCAGGCATGTGGTCACGCGAACTCGGCCGGTCGATCGGCGTGAATATCCCACTCCATGCCTGCGAGCATTTCTATATCGTTTCGGAACCCATCGCCGAACTGCCACGGAATATGCCTGTCGTCCGGGTGCCTGATGAGTGTACCTACTACAAGGAAGACGCCGGCAAGCTGATGGTCGGCGCCTTCGAGCCAAAGGCAAAGCCATGGGGTGGAGGCGGCATCGACGACGATCATGCCTTCGTAACGTTGCCGGAGGACATGGACCATTTCGAGCCCATTCTCGCCGACGCCATCAACCGGGTGCCATTGCTGGAGACAGCGGGCATCCAGTTGTTCTTCAATGGACCGGAGAGCTTCACGCCAGATGTCCGCTATTACCTTGGCGCGGCACCGGAGGTGAAGAATGTCTTCGTTGCAGCCGGCTTCAACTCGATCGGCATCCAGTCATCGGGTGGCGCCGGTCTGGTGCTTTCCAAGTGGATCAAGAATGGTCATCCGCCAATGGATGTGAGCGGCATGGACATCCGTCGCATTCATCCGTTTCAGTCCGTCAAATCCTATGTGCGCGATCGGGTGTCTGAGAGCCTCGGATTGCTCTATGCCATGCACTGGCCATACCGTCAGGCTGAAACGGCGCGTGGCGTGCGGCGCTCTCCAATCTACCCGTACACAAGGGATCTTGGCGCCGTGTTCGGCGAAGTGAATGGCTGGGAGCGGCCCAACTGGTATGCGCGAGACGGCGTGAAGCCTGAATACGAGTATTCCTATGGACGCCAGAACTGGTTCCCCTGTGCCGACTACGAAGCAAAGCAGCTGATGACGAACTGTGCTTTCTTCGATCAGACGAGCTTTGCGAAATATTCTGTCGAAGGACGTGACGCCTGCGCGGTGCTGAATCGGGTTTCGGCGGCGAACATCGACGTGGAGTTGGGGCGCGTCGTCTACACGCAGTGGCTGAATGAGCGGGGCGGTATCGAGGCCGATCTGACCGTGACACGCCTCGCCGAGGATCGCTTTCTCGTGGTGACGGGCGCCGCTCCGCAAACCCGCGACTTGGCCTGGCTGAAGGAGCACACGCCATCGGATGCCCATTGCGTCGCCACTGACATTACATCGGGCCTGCCCATGATCGCGATCATGGGCCCCAAATCGAGAGCCCTGCTCGAACGGTTGTCTGGCGCTGATCTGTCAAATGCCGCATTCCCGTTCGGTACCTCGCGGGAGATCGAGATCGGCTATGCCCGGGTTCGCGCCAGCCGTATCACCTACGTCGGCGAACTTGGCTGGGAACTCTATATCCCGACGGAGTTCACCGCCCATGTGTTCGAAACCGTGTGGGCAGCTGGCCAGGACTTCGGTCTCACGCCCGCAGGCATGCACACGATGAACAACTGCCGGACCGAGAAGGCCTATCGACATTGGGGCCACGACATCGCCGACGAGGATACGCCTCTTGAGGCGGGCCTCGGGTTCACCATCGACTGGGACAAGCCCGGCGGGTTCATCGGCAAGGATGCGCTGGTGAAACAGAAGGCAAGTCCCGTCCAACCCAAGCGTTTCGTGTGCCTGGCGCTGGAGGACAATTCCAAGAGCGCGCCGATGATCTATCACGAGGAGCCGATCTACCGGAATGGTGTGATCGTCGGATCGACCACATCCGGCGCGTGGGGACATCGGGTTGATCTGTCTCTGGGACTTGGCTACGTGAAAAACGATGCAGGCGTGACCAAGGATTGGCTTGAAACGGGCCGCTGGGAAATCGAATTGGCGTGGAAGCGCTATCCTGCCAAGGTACAATTCCAGAGCTTCTATGATCCCAAGGGTGAGCGGATCAAGCTGTAGCTTCGAAACGAAGAACCCCGCCGGTGATGCCGGCGGGGTTGCCTGTTTTGTCTATTGGCCTGGATTACATCAGGAAGGTGACGGACGACACGCCCGGATCCAGGGTAATCTGGAAGGACATGCTGGCAGTGCCCGTATTGTCCGTATACAGGTCAACGGTAACCACGCTACCGACCTGCGTGGCTTCGATCTCGCCGGCGGTATAGATGTCGTCGGCATCCATCACGAAGGCATCGTCGGCGCCACCGGCGATCGCATCGATGGCCGAGAGGTCGATGACCTCGCCCTGCTCGTAGTCGGTGATCATGTCGGTATCGACGCCGACATTGGTGCCGCTGTCCGTGATGGAGGAGAAGACGAAGGTGTCGGTTCCACCGCCGCCGCTCATGGTGTCGGCACCTTCACCACCAGTGATGGTATCCGCACCACCACCGCCGTTGATGTTATCGTTTCCGGCGCCGCCGAGCAGCGTATCGTTGCCGCCGTTGCCGTTCAAGGTGTCGGCGCCAACATCGCCGTCCAAGGTATTGTCCTTGTTGTTGCCGTCCATGACGTTGTCCAAGCTGTTGCCGGTCGCATTCATGGCAGTCTTGCTCTTCATCACCAGGTCTTCGACATTGTCGGCAAGCGTGTAGCCAGACTTGTAGAGCCAGACCGTGTCGTGCCCCTCGTCTGCAAGTTCGGTGACAACGTCACCAGTGGAGCTGCCGCCAGCGATGGCATTGACCAGATAGATATCATCGCCGAGGCCACCGATCATGGTGTCGGCACCGCCGGCGCCATTCAGCTTGTCGTTGCCGCCCAGGCCGGTCAACGTGTTCGCCGCGATGTTACCGTTGATCACGTTGTCGAGGTCGTTGCCGGTTCCGTTGATGGATGCGATGGTCTTGAGGTTCAGCTTTTCGACGTTGTCCGACAAGGTGTAGGTCGCGTTGGAGTAGACGACATCGTAGCCTTCGGCTGCCGCTTCGGTGACGACATCGGTGGCCTGGTTGACATAGTACACGTCATCGCCGTCGCCGCCGATCATGGTGTCAGCACCAGCGCCGCCATTGATGCGGTCAGCCAACGCGCCGCCCGTCAGGATGTTGGCGCCGATGTTGCCGGTCAGCCAGTTGCCGAGGTCGTTGCCGGTGGCATTGATCGCGGCACTGCCAGTCAGCTCTACACGCTCGATTTCACTGGTTGCGAGAAGGCCGGCCGACAGATCTATATCCTTGCTCGACTTGATCGTGTCGGTACCTTCGCCGGCGAGTTCGATGGCCACGTCTCCGACGTTGTCGAAGATGTAGATGTCGTTGCCTGTGCCGCCTTCCATGTAGTCGGCGCCGGCCATACCGTTCAACGTGTCAGCACCGCCCCGGCCATAGAGGAAGTTGTCGGCGCTGCTGCCCTTGATCACATTGGCGGCGTTGTTGCCGTAGCCGATGATGGCCGCCGCATCGGTCAGTTCGAGGTTCTCGACCTGAGAGGCCAGAGTATGAGTCTGGCTGACACTTGACTTCACAGTGTCGGTGCCGCCGTCTGCCACTTCGATGATGAAATCAGTTTCGGTGTCGACGACGTAGGTGTCGTCGCCGTTGCCGCCTTCCAGCCAGTCAAATCCGTCGCCGCCATTGAGGATGTCAGCACCGCCCAAGCCGTACAACTCATTATTTTCAGCGTTGCCGGTGAGCTCGTTGGCGAGATCCGTGCCCGTGCCAACAATGGCGGTGTCGACGAGTGTCAAGTCATCCACATAGTCCGAGAGCGTGTAATTGACGCTCGCAATCACCAGGTCTTTGCCCTGGTTTATCAACTCGGTGACGGTGTCACCCACGTTGTCGACGTAGTAGGTGTCGGCACCAGCACCGCCGGTCATGTCGTCGGCACCCGCGCCGCCGTCCAGTGTGTCGTTACCGCCGAGGCCCTCGAGCACGTTGTCTTCGGCATTACCCGTGATCACGTTGCCGAGGTTGGTACCTGTGCCGTGGATGGCTGTGCCAACCAGCGTGAGATTGTCGACGTAGTCCGTCAGCGTGTAGTCGACGGATGAAATGACCAAATCTACGCCTTGGTTGGCAACTTCGACAACCACGTCGCCGACGTTATCGACATAGTAGGTATCGTCGCCCGCGCCACCGATCATGGTGTCGGCGCCAGCACCGCCGTCGAGGATGTCGGCGCCGCCGAGGCCTTCGAGCGTGTCGCCCTCGGTGGTAGCATCTACACCGCCGAGGGTGTTGGCATTGCCGTCGCCGATCAGATGAACGGGTGTGACGTCATTGACATTGAAGAAGATCTGCATGTCGGCCGTTCCGCCATTGCCGTCCGAGACGCGCACGACGCAGCTATAGATGTTGTCCGGGCCGATTGTGTCCTGGGGGTTCTCGAAATCCGGGGCCGAGATGAAAGACAACTCGCCAGTAATCGGATCGATCGTCAGGAGTGCCTCGTCGCCAACACCCGGTACGATTGACCACGTGAGGGTGTCCCCATCACCATCAAAGCCACCGAACGTGCCGATGATCGTCGTGTTTTCATCCAGAGATCCTTCGGCAAAGGGCGCGCCGGTGATGTCTGCGCCGTTGAAGGTGGTGATGATAGGATTGGCCATATTTGATTCCTCGGTTTCTGAACTGCCGTTCGAGCTGTCTGATTTTCAAACGTCTGGCCCAGCAACCATCGTCCCTGCTGCCGTACCCGAACGATGAGGAACTGGAAGAGGTGTGCTTGACCGTTACGGCACATTCAAGCCGACAATCGTCAAGGTTCGCTTAAGTGGAAACGCCCGCGTTTTACTTAAATCAGAGCGAGAAATGCCGGTCCAAATCCGTGGAACAGTGTCTCGCAGGGAATATGAGATTGCAGATTATTGTTGTAATTCAATGCGATACGCTGAGACTACGAAAATGCAGCGCGCTATCGCAGAAGTCGCGACATTTACACTTTTTCAACCCTGCTGACACTTGCAGACACCAATACTACAACCTTGCGTCGATATCTCTTGCTGCAGCAGTTGTCAGAAGCTCCCGCTGCCGTGGCTCACGGACAGATCCCGCCGGGTCGAGAAAATTGACACGGAAAAACCGGCGACAACGTCGATGAGAGTCATCACGGTCAACAGGAAGAACGTCGCCGTGCCGCAGTAGTCCACCAACAGAAAGCAAACCAGTGCCAGAACAAATGCTGCCATCGACAGCATGTGATCAGCGATGGTGCTGGCGCCGGCCCTTGCGGCCTTGAGCATCTCGAAAAATAGCGCCACCAGTCCGGCGATCGTGAAGACGTCACCTGCCCGTATCGTCATTACCGCACCTGAAGCCAGGGTCATCGAATAGGCATCTCCGTCAAGCATCAATCCGCCGCTCAGGCCCATGACGAGGTAGGCCACGATTACGATTGCCAAAATGGGAAACGACAGGATGTAGGTCATGCGATAGCCTCCACTTCTACAGCAAACATGCCTTAGTCCCGCGATTCCCGCAAAGCGGGAATGCGGGAGGCCGCTCGCGCAATGTTCTTTATTCAGAACGAGCGACGCCGTATATCAGGCGTGAGAAAGAGGAGGCTCCCATGGCACTGCTGATCGGTGACACCGTTCCGGATTTCGAGGCGGACTCGACTGACGGCCGCATCAAATTCCACGACTACATCAAGGATTCGTGGGTGGTGTTTTTTTCGCACCCCAAGGATTTCACGCCGGTGTGCACGACCGAGCTGGGTTACATGGCGAAGGTCAAGCACGAGTTTGACAAACGTGGCGTGAAGCTCATCGGCATTTCCATTGACTCGGTGGAAGATCACCAAAAGTGGAAGCGCGACATCAAGGATGTCACCGGCGCGACGGTGAATTATCCGATGATCGGTGACCAGGACCTTCATGTCGCCAAGCTGTTTGGCATGATCCATCCGAATGCCACCGGCAGCGCTGCCACCCGGACCGCCGCCGACAACCAGACCGTCCGCAATGTGTACATCATCGGCCCGGACAAGAAGCTGAAGCTGAGCGTCGCTTACCCGATGAGCACGGGGCGCAATTTCGAAGAGATCATTCGAGTGATTGACTCGCTGCAGCTGACAGCGGTCAAGTCGGTTGCCACGCCGGCCAACTGGAAGCCTGGCGAAGACGTGATCATTCTTGCGTCCGTCTCGGACGAAGCCGCGAAGGAGAGATTTCCGGGCGGCTGGAAGACATTGAAACCCTATCTGCGCATGGTGCCGCAGCCGAAGCTGTAGTCTGTTTCAGCTTCCGTCTGTTTCTGAAATCAGGTCCCCGGCCCCTCAACAAGGCCGGGTTCCTTTTTTATTGCGGGGCCAAGCCGGGCAACAGGCCGGTGCGGTAGCTGGCAAAGAACGGCCGCCAGCCGAGCGTCTGCCGCGCCCGCGCATTGGAGGCGCGGAAGGATTCGAGCCGCTCGCTGCCCCCCGCCGGCGGTGCCGGTGCTCCCGCGGCCCGCGCGACGTCGTTGAGGAACGCGCCATAGGTCACCGGCTGGTCATCGACGGCATTGAGGACGAACCGGCCCTCGCCATGCTCGACGGCCCGCACCACGGCTTCCGCATAGTCGGCGACGTGGACCAGCGTCATGTAGGCCGACCCATCACCAGGAATGAGCAGCGATCCCGCCTGCGCCTGCCGCGCCCAATTCTCCTCGGCGCCGGTGCCCGGGCCATAGAACAGCCCGCCACGCAGGATGCGCCAGTCGAGCGCGCTCTCCATCACCAGCGCCTCCATGTCGATGGCCGATTGCAACTCTCCGGCGTCGACCGGGCCGTCTTCATCGACCAACTGCCCGGCAGGACTGGGTACGATCATGGCGATGCTCTGCTGCACGTAGCGGCCCACGCCTGCGGTCTGGCAGGCGGCGATGAGATTGGCGGTGCCCTCGCGGCGGATGCGGTCGTTCATCGGCCAGTCCGCCGCGCCGCCTGGCCGCGGCACCCGGGTCGCGGCATGAATGACGGCATCGCAGCCCGCTACGGCAGGGGCCAGCGTGACGGGATCGAGGATATCCGCCCGGGCGACCGTCAGGCCGGGGTCCGTGGGCAGGCCGAGGCGGGTGGGGTCGCGGACCACGGCGACACAATGGTGTTTCCCGGCGAGCAGGCGTGGCGCCAGGTAACGGCCCAGGACACCGGACGCACCGACGATGGCGACACGCATCGCGCAGCCTCCTCCTTGTCGTCAGGCGGCAGGCTTCAGCCTACCACCATGGAGTTGCAGTGTAGCCACCCGCGGCCGTCTCCACGGCCGCAGCGGCTTGGAAAAGCGTCTCCTCGTCGAAGGGCTTTCCGATGAGTTGCAGGCCGAGCGGCAGTCCGTCCGAGGATAGTCCAGCCGGCACGGAAATACCTGGCAGGCCAGCCATGTTGACTGTCACGGTGAAGATGTCGTTCAGATACATCTGGACGGGATCGGTGATTTCGCCTGGCGCGAAGGCCGGGCTCGGCGTGGCGGGGGTCAGCACCACGTCGACCTTGTTCCATGCCTCGTCAAAGTCGCGTTTGATCAGAGTGCGGATCTTCTGGGCGCGAACGTAATAGGCGTCGTAGTAACCGGCGGAGAGCACGTAGGTCCCGATCAGGATGCGGCGCTGCACCTCGCGGCCAAAGCCGGCGGCCCGCGAGTTCTCGTACATGTCGACGATATCGTCGCCGGGTACGCGGAGACCGTAGCGCACCCCGTCATAGCGTGCGAGGTTGGACGATGCCTCTGCCGGTGCCACGATGTAGTAGGCCGGCAGCGCGTATTTGGTGTGCGGAAGAGAGATTTCGACAATCTCGGCCCCCTGCTCCTTTAGCCATTCAGCGCCCTTGTGCCAAAGCGCGTCGATCTCGGCCGGCATGCCATCTACGCGATATTCCCTTGGGATGCCGACGCGAAGGCCCTTGATGGGCCGGCCGATCGCCGCTTCATAGTCCGGGACGGGAATGTCGACCGATGTGGTGTCCTTCGGATCCACGCTTGCCATGGATTTCAGCATGATGGCGGCGTCGCGAACGTCGCGGGCGATGGGCCCCGCCTGATCGAGAGAGGAGGCAAAGGCGACGATGCCCCAGCGCGAACAGCGCCCATAGGTCGGCTTGATGCCAACGGTGCCGGTGAACGCAGCCGGCTGCCGGATGGAGCCGCCGGTATCGGTGGCCGTGGCGGCTGCACAGATGTGAGCGGCAACGGCTGATGCCGAGCCGCCGGATGACCCGCCGGGCACCAGCGCCGCATTGGAGTCCTTGCGCTTCCAAGGGTTGATGACATTGCCGTAGTAGCTGGTCTCGTTGGACGAACCCATGGCAAATTCATCCATGTTGAGCTTGCCCAGCATCACCGCGCCGTCGCGCCAGAGATTGGCGGACACGGTCGATTCATACT
>CAZECZ010000093.1:0-17769 GCA_964510815.1 uncultured Aestuariivirga sp. | reverse complement strand
CTGATCTGATGGGTTCGGTATTCAACGTATTGCATTGAAATCGAACCGATATCATCCTCGGGTACATATGCAATAATTGGCGACGTTTCACTTCGCATACCCACTGCCAGATATGGGGGTGAAAGCCGCTAGTCCTTCTTCTTCAATGGCTTGGCCACGGCCTTCTTGAATGCGCGATCTGCAGACGCTTCATCTTCATCTGCCTCCGCTGCGCGGGCGGCCTCTAGGAAGCGTTTGGACTGTTCCGGGTCGTCTGACGCGGCTTTCTTAGGTCTAGACTTGGGTTTGTTGCTTGTGGTTTGCATATTGTCAGCCTGTGTCCTCCTACATTTCCAGAGAGTGGCAAGAGCCCAAGAGACTTGGCGCTGCCGTCCCTGTCAAACGTGTGAAACTCGGTCGCCCGGTAGAGAATTGCCGTCGCCAGATGAATTGCAACCGGGGTGGACAGCGTCTTGCCGCCAAATTCAGATGCACGTACGACGTAGTGATTACGAATGTCGTGCGCCATTGCCGCAACCTTAGAATCCATCCCCACACGGGTCGTTCGCCTAATGAGCCCGTTGAACAGAGTTTCTAGACCGGCTGGCAGTTTGCATTGAAGAACCTCAACCGTAGTCAATACCGACGTAATGATCTTTGCTTGCCGTTTTTTGTGCCTATCAATGACCTCCCGAACACCATCCATTTCTCCGGTTGGCCGTTCCTCATCCTTGATCCAAGCGACAAAAAGGCATGTGTCCCAATAATAAACTGGTTCAGCGCCAGCCATCCCGAAGCTCCCTGATAAAAGCTTCGCTCGTCATATCGCCCGTGGCATCCGGCGCCCGCCCACGAAGGTCATCCCAATCAGGTAACTCATCGTCAGTCGGGAACGCTTCAATCTGAGAAACGGCGACTTGGTGAGGATAGGAAGCGCCGCTCCGGTAATGCAAAGTTCCAAAAACTTCCACACGCCGTCCGACAGCAGAAACCGCATCGTCGTAGAGTTTGCCAGAAAAATTGCAGGTTACCCTTCTTGGGCCAACATCGGGATAGATGTAAAACACGTTCGCGCCATGATGCAGGTTTATCTGCTCCAACTTACCCTCAATTACACCCTCACATTCATCTTCAACTGCCAGCGCATATTCAACCTTGCTAGCGACTTTCTCAGTCAAATCAAATCGATGGTCGTTGAAAAGCAACGTGACATTGGCAACGGACTTTCCGACCGGTTTGGCGAGACCACGTATATCTTCGAGTAAGTCGGCATCGACACCAGAAAGATCAGACTGACGCTCAATAGCCGTTACGATGCGACCAAGGCTTTCAATGACCGCGTGCCCGGCATAGCGGCGCTTTGGTACCGCTGTCGGTTCCAGAACCACCCGCACCGGGCTGCTATAGGACAACTCCGCGATGTTGTAATAGGTGGCCTGCTTTCCGTCGTTTGCATCGCGGTCAAGCTTCGTGATCGTGGCACTGAGATGCTGGAGCTGAGACATGAATGCGCCAAGACGGACCTTCCCGTCATCTTCTGGAAGTCCTTCAATTATCAGCGTAATCTTGTCGTCGGCGGCCATCAACCTCACCATAATACGCAGAGGTTCAAGGGACCTTATCCCGTGAATGAGTCCCGGTACATCAATCTTTTTCCAGCCATGCCTTGTACCGCGAGGGCGCACCGCTGAACGTCATCAATACCCAACTTGGCGCGAGTGTTCTGACGAAAGTCAAATTCTGCGAGATACCTATTAAGGTGACGTTTCTCGACACGTTGGTAAGTGCCGACAAGCCCCCGTTTCAGAACGGAAAAGAACCCTTCAAGTGTATTCGTGTGGGCATGTCCACGGACCCACTCAAACTTGGAGTGATCGACTGCGTCATGGGTGGCTACCGGCGGAAACTTGTAGTGCTGCGCCTGATCGGTAACTAGGGCGCTGTCAGGGTGGACCTTCTGCCGAACGTGAGTCATTACGCCCCGGTGATCCAGCGTTTCGGAACGAATGTTGCCGCCGCGCTCAACGAGGCTCACCACAATGGGATTGTGGGTCTTGCGGCGGAAATCAGCCGGACGCTTGGTCTTGCGGGAGCGGGCAAGTTCCGTCTCATCTGCCTCGACTATTTTTCCCGGTCCACCGAGGCGTTCAGGATTGATCGGAGCCATCCCGTGGCGAATACGGTGAGTCAGATGCCAAGCCGTCTTCATACCACAGCCGAGCATCCGTTGAAGCTGGCGGGTGCTGATGCCTTTCTTGCTGGCGCAAAGCAGGTGGATGGCTTGGAGCCATAGGCGAAGCGGCAGATGGCTATCCTCGAAGATCGTCCCGATGCGCACCGTGAACGGCTTGCGGCAGGCGTAGCACTTGCGCAGGCCGGGCCGGGTCGTCTTGCCCTTGAGCCGCCCGATTTTGGAGGCATCGACATTGCCGCAATGAGGGCAAACCGGCCCCTCTGGCCAAAGCTGGGCTTCGACATACTCAAAGGCGGCTTCCTCGTTGTGGAACCGATCTTCGTTCAGTACGGACTTGGCCATGACATAAAACCCTTTAGACGCAATAGAATCTAGGTATTGCAGTAGGGTATGTCAAGTGAAACATCGCCCAATAATTTTCCATAATATATATTATGCGAATGGCGGATGATTGCTCATGCGAGGTGCCCGGCCGGTATGATCTCCGCCGATCCCTCGCCATGACTTCCGCCCTGCCAGTCACCATACCAGTGATGGACGATCAATCCTGCCTCCGCCAGATGAGATGCAATGACGTCCTTGGACGTGAAGCGAATGTCGGATTTCGCCTGCCAGAGTTTGCCGGTGGCAACTGAACGGTAGTACGTGCCGTAACTCACGATGCCCGTGTCTGGATCATGCTGCACGTCGTTCCAGGCCTCAAGACGGCCCAGTGTCGGATGATCAACGATGTGATGGGACTGCTGTGGGTTCCATTCCCGCCATTCCTCCCGTGCTGGTTCACGCGTGTCGAAGATGAAGATACCGTCTGGCGCCAGATGCGCGGCGATGGTGCGGCAGACGGCACGCTGGTCGTCATCGGTCAGGAAGACCTGAAAGGCATGACCGGTCATGACGATGAGGTCGAAGGTGGCGCCAAGCCGCACTGATCGGGCATCGGCCTGGACCCAGTTGACGCGGTCGCCGCCTGCCCTCTGGCGCGCGATCGCCAACATCGCCGCTGCCGGATCGACGCCAGTTACGGTGCAGCGCTCCGACAATGCTGCGGCCAGCAGACCGGTGCCGCAGCCAAGGTCGAGAATGCACTGGCCGTCCTTCGCAAGGTTCAGACAAAATCGCGTGTCGTCGAACCAGCCATTGTCGAGGTCGTAGAACTGGGCAAGTTCGGGATCGTCGTAGAGTGGATCATCCATGGCCCATTGACTAGCCTGTCGTCATGAAATCGGCTAGGCCCGTCGCCATGACAAACGACCTCAAGACCAAAAATCCTGCCGAATTGGATCCCCGTAGGATCGAAACGCTGCGTGCCATCATGAAGGCGCTCAGGACACCGGTGACGGGCTGCCCCTGGGATCTGGAACAGAGCTTTGAGACGATCGCTCCTTACACCATCGAGGAAGCCTATGAGGTGGCGGATGCGATTGCCAAGGGCTCGCGTTCGGAACTTTGTGAGGAGCTTGGCGATCTCCTGCTGCAGGCCGTGTATCATGCCCAGATGGCGGATGAGGAAGGCTCCTTCACCTTCGATGACGTGGTGGAGGCCGTCTGCAACAAGATGATCCGCCGTCATCCCCATGTGTTCGGCGACGACGAGGCCCGTTCGGCCAAGCTCGCCAAAGGCTTCTGGGAGGACGCCAAGGCCAGGGAGCGCAAAGACCAGCCAAAGGCCGGCGGCCTGCTGGACCAGGTGCCCGCCGCCCTGCCCGGTCTCACCCGTGCGGTGAAGCTGCAGGCCAAGGCTGCACGCGTCGGCTTCGACTGGCCGTCGGTCGACAATGTCTATGACAAGATTGCCGAGGAGATCGAAGAGTTCCGCAGCGCTTCCGCCGACAAGAAGTTCGAGGAGTATGGCGACCTGCTGTTCGCCATGGCCAATGTTGCCCGCCACCTCGGCATTGATCCTGAAGCCGCCATGCGTGGCGCCAACGCCAAATTCGAGCGGCGTTTCGCCCATATCGAGGCGCGGCTTGCGGAGGCTGGAAAGGTGCCGGAAGACTCAAACCTGGAAGAAATGGACGGGTTCTGGAATGAGGCCAAGCGCCTCGGCAAATAGGGTCAGCCCGATGTGTCGAGCTTACGCCGCATGGTCTTGCCAAATCGCGCCTGGGCCTGACCAGCCTTGTCCGCAGACAGGCGGACGTCAAGCCGCAACCTGCCATCGGCATAGGACTTGCGGTCCAGTACCTCTCCGCGATCGTGCAGCCAGGCCTGGCCTTTGCCGTCAGTGGGATCCAGGAACACCTCGTAGACGATGTCTTCAGCACCCAGCCGGTCTTCGATCATTTGCAGCAAGGTACCGAGGCCATCACCTGTGATTGCGGAGACCAGGACCGTTCCCGGTGTTCGAGCGGACATGGTGGCACGGACGTCCTGGTCTTCAGGCGACAGCAAGTCCAGCTTGTTCCACACTTCAATGATCTGACTGCGGCGCACCTCATCGATGCCGAGTTCGTCCAGAACCCGGTCTACGTCACTCGCCTGGGCGTCGCTCTCGATATGAGCGACGTCCCGCACATGCAGGATGACATCGGCTTCCAACACCTCTTCCAAGGTGGCGCGGAATGCTGCGATGAGCGTCGTCGGCAGGTCCGAGATGAAGCCAACCGTATCGGACAAGATGATCTTGCGGCCATGGGGCAGCGCGATCACGCGCATGGTCGGATCAAGAGTGGCAAAGAGCAGGTCCTTGGCCAGCACAGCCGCTCCCGAGAGCCGGTTGAACAGGGTGGACTTGCCCGCATTGGTGTAGCCCACCAATGCGACGACCGGATAGGGCACGCGCGCCCTGCCCTTGCGATGTAACTCGCGGGTCTTCACAACCGATGCCAGCTGCTTCTCGATCCGCGTGATGCGTTCCTGAATGAGCCGCCGGTCAGCTTCCAGCTGACTTTCGCCGGGCCCGCCAAGGAAGCCGAAACCGCCGCGCTGGCGCTCGAGATGGGTCCATGACCTGACGAGCCGGCTTTTCTGATATTGAAGGTGGGCCAATTCCACCTGCAATGTGCCTTCGCGTGTCGATGCCCTGCGCCCGAAAATCTCCAGGATGAGGCCGGTGCGATCGAGTACCTTGGCGTCCCAGGCTCTTTCGAGATTGCGTTGCTGAATGGGGCTGAGCTGGGCGTTGACGACAACCAGTTCGGCCTCGCCCTCCTTCACCAGCCCGGCAATTTCATCGACTTTGCCGGAACCGATCAACGTGGCGGGTCTCAGTTCGGCAACAGACGCCACCATGCTGCTAACGATCTCGAGATCGATGGCACGAGCCAGCCCTTCCGCCTCCTCGAGGCGCGCCTCCGCACCGCGTCCGCTGCCCTCCGGGGCATTGCGGTCACGCCGTTCGACATGAACGACAATGGCTCGAGTGGCCTGGGGCCCTTCGATCTGGAAGGCGACGCCGGATCCGTGAGCGCTGCGCTTCGCCGGCTTCTTTCCTGTCAACCGTTACCCTGTTCTTCATCGAACAGGCTGATCGGCCCGCCCGGCATGATGGTGGAAATGGCGTGCTTGTAAACCAGCTGAGACATCCCATCCCGGCGCAGCAGGACGCAAAAATTGTCAAACCAGGTTATCACGCCCTGCAGCTTGACGCCGTTCACCAAAAAGACGGTGACGGGAATCTTCTGGCGCCTGACGTGATTGAGGAACGTGTCCTGCAGGTTCTGTTGTTTTTCTTGGGCCATTACTCTTCTCTTCTTTGTGGGCCATGCCGGCTCGTTGACCTTAGCACAATCGTGTTTCAGGCGAAATTCTGGCTATTCCATGTCATCCATGTTGCGATCGGTGAGCCCCAGGAGCTTGATCTTGCGGTGCAGTGCCGAACGTTCCATCCCGATGAATTGAGCGGTGCGCGAGATGTTGCCTCCAAAGCGTCCGAGCTGTGCCGTGATATAGTCGCGCTCGAAGACCTCGCGGGCCTCCCGCAAGGGGTGGACCAACAAGTGCTCGATGCCGAGGGTTGCGGCGGCAGCACTATGTCCGCCGGTGTCCGACGGCAGCATGGCGGCCGTGATCTCGCCGGTTGGCTCTCCTCCTGCGGTGATCATGATGCGTTCCACGTTGTTCTTCAGTTCACGGACGTTTCCGGCCCACTCCCGGGTTTGGAGCATGGCCATGGCATCTTCAGCGAACTGGCGGGCCGGTTGTCCGGAAGCCACGGAATAGCTCCGTGCAAAATGGGCCACCAGTTCCGGGATATCCTCGCGCCGGGCCGCTAGTCCCGGAACATGGACCGGAACCACGCCCAGCCTGTGGTAGAGGTCCTCGCGGAAGCGTCCATCGGCGATCAATGCCGGAAGATCGCGGCTGGTAGACGATACGACGCGGACATCGACCTTGACCTTTTTGGCGCCACCGACGCGCTGAAACGTCTGTTCGACAAGAACCCGCAGCACCTTTCCTTGCGTCTCGAGTGGCATATCGGCCAACTCATCGATGTAAAGCGTGCCGCCGTGGGCCTCCTCCAAGGCGCCGACGCGGCGTGTCGCACCGGCCTCGTCCTCGGTGCCAAAAAGCTCTTCCTCCATGCGTTCCGGTGCCATCGTGGCGGCACTGAGGGTGACGAAGGGTCCGTTGGCGCGCAATGACAGGCCATGCAGGGAACGGGCGACCAGTTCCTTGCCTGCCCCCATGGGGCCGGTGATGAGGACGCGGCTGTTGGATGGCGCGATCTTCTTCAGCAATTGACGGAGTTGGCGCATGGCCGCCGATGAGCCAAGCAGTTCGGAATCAGCACCAGCCCTGCCCTTCAGCACTTCGTTCTCGCGGCGCAACCGCGAAGTTTCGAGCGCTCGGCCGACGACCAGCAGCAACCTGTCCGCCTTGAACGGCTTCTCGAAATACTCATAGGCGCCGCGTTTGATGGCAGCGACAGCGGTCTCGATATTGCCGTGACCGGAGATGATGATAACGGGAACCTCGGGGTGCTTCTCCTTGATGATGTTGAGGAGATCCAGGCCATCAAGCTTCGATCCCATGAGCCAGATGTCGAGAATGATGAGTGACGGGCGGCGCTGTCCGATTTCGGCCAGTGCTGCATCGCTATTGTGGGCAAGCCGCGTTTCATAGCCCTCATCCTGCAGGATGCCGGCAATCAGTTCGCGGATGTCGGCCTCGTCATCGATAATCAGGATATCAGCAGACATTTTCCTCTCAATCCCTATTCCGCCGCACGCGCCATGTCGCCGACCTTCGCAAACCGCAAGGTCACGCGCGCACCATGTCGTCCTTGGTCTTCAGGCGCATCTTCCAGAACCAGGTTGCCGCCGTGCTCTTCCATGATGCGCTTGACAATCGCCAGTCCGAGTCCGGTGCCCTTCTCACGTGTTGTCATGTAGGGCTCGGCCAGACGGTGCCGGTTTTCCTTCGGCAGACCGACACCATTGTCTGTCACGCGTATGAAGGGGTGATCCTCCCAGACACCGGCCTCGACCAGGATATGGCCCTTAGGTTCGGGTGATGCCTGGAGCCGGGCCTCCACCGCTTCCCGCGCGTTCTTGACCAGGTTGGTGATGGCCTGCGTAATGAGCCGCCGGTCGAAGGGGAATACGAACTCGCCCGCGCCGACATCAAGTTCGATATCAATGTCAGACGACGAAACGCGCTGCAAAACGGTGGCCTCGCGCACGATGGCCGCAAGATCCTGCGGTTCCGGTACGGCCTTGGGCATGCGGGCGAAAGACGAGAATTCATCGACCATGCGGCCGATGTCACCAACCTGGCGGATGATGGTATCCGTACACTGATCGAAAATCTGTTTGTCGGTCTGGATCTGACCGCCGTATTTCCGCTTCAGGCGCTCGGCCGACAGCTGGATCGGCGTCAGCGGGTTTTTGATTTCATGGGCAATGCGCCGTGCGATGTCGGCCCAGGCTGAATTGCGCTGCGCCGAGACCAGGTCGGTCATGTCGTCAAACGTCAACACGTGACCGTGATCCTGGGACTCCGAGCGTTCGGTCGTCACGCGGGCAAACAGGCTGCGGCTCGCCCCCCTGCGTTCGATGTCGATCTGACCCTCGGCAAATCCTGATGGACGCGACACAGCGATGCTGTAAACCGGCATAAAGACTGCGAGCGCCGTTTCGGCCGGTTGGCCCACCAGATCACTTTCTGTGACGCCAAGCAGATTGAGAGCCGATCGGTTGACAAGCGAAATCTTGCCATCAGGATCTATGCCGATGACTCCGGCGCTGACACCCGCAAGCATCGCTTCCGTGAAACGACGGCGCGCATCCACGGCCTCGTTGGCGTCGATCAGGTCGTCGCGCTGTTCCTTGATCCTCCCCGTCATCGCATTGAAGGTCTTGGAGAGGGTCTGAAGGTCAGTTGGGCCTTCAACAACCTCCACTTTGGCATCGAGTTGACCGGATGAGACTCGGCGGGCGGCATCGAGCAAGCGAACGACCGGTGCTACCAGCTTGTCCGAAAACCACAGGCCCGTCCAAACCGCCGCAAGAAGGAAGACAAAGCCGACAACCGCGAACATCAAAGCGAACGTGACCTGGACTCCCAGCCTTTGCGACATCAGCCGGTCGTATTCCTGCTTGGCTTCGCGTGTCTTGCGCAGCTGATCCAGCACGGAAGGATTGATCACCCGATAGACCAGAAGATAGGAGTTTGGGTAGTTCTGCAGCTTGATCAGCGCACGGACCACGTTGCCGCCAAAGCCAGGCTGGATGACGACGAGTTCACCTTTGGCTGCCCGGTCGATCTGCTGCTCATTCGGAGCGAAGAACTGAACCTTGTCGTTGGCGGTGACTCGCGTGTCGATTTGCTTGGTTGCGGGGTCGAAAATGAACACGCCTGGCAAACCATGCAGCGTGGCATGCCGGGCGACGCGCCGGACGAAGGCAGCGCGGTCCTGGTTGAACAAGGCGACTTGCTGCGGCTGCGACAGATCTGTCGAAATGGCAGCGACGTCATTGCGGGTTGCCTCGGCATGATCGCGAACATAGGACTCGGCGACGTTTACGGCTGAGTCCACAATCGCGCGGGTCCGCTCTGAGAACCATGCGTCGAGACCCCGATTGAGTGTGACTGACGCGAAAACTGCAACAAGAATTGCAGGAACGACCGCGATGAGGCTGAACAGCAAGACGAGGCGCAGGTGCAGTGCTGCTCCTGCCGTGCCCCGGCGCCGCTCGAGCATCAAATATATGATCTGGCCCAGAATCATGAGGGCCATGACCAGAAGCAGTGCCCCATTGATGACCAGGAGAACGATCGTGGTCTGGGCTGTCGGCGCGATCGGTGTCAGTCCCGTGAGGACGGCGAATGTCGACAGTCCGCAGACGACCCCCGCCACCACAAGCATGAAGCCTGCTGGCCCGGTCAGATTGCGGAGGTGTTCGAACAGTCGAGATTGCGTGCGATCAGGCATAGGACAGGAGTTGAAGACAACTGTTGCCTGAAATCAACACCAAATGTGGCTGATTTGCGACAGTCGCGCTAGTCGAACCCGCGCACAACCTTGACATTGCGATCGCGCAGCTTGACACGCAGCGTATTGCGGTTGATGCCGAGCAATTCTGCTGCCTTGAGCTGATTGCCCCCAGTTGCCGCAAGACAGGCCCGCAGGAGAGCAGGCTCGACATCCGCGAGAATGCGCTCATAGAGGCCTTGCGGTGGCAGCCCCGTTCCGAATCCGGCAAAATAGCGGGAGAGATAGTTTTCCATGAACTCCGGAAGGCTGCTCGCAGTGAAATCCTGGATTGGCCCACTTGCTTGAGGCGGGGTCGAGGCCAGTTCCCTCTCAATCGCCGGCAGGGAAATCGTATCATCGATCTCGATCGCCACCAGCCGGCGCAGCAGGTTCTCCAGCTCACGCACATTTCCTGGCCAGCGGTGCGATTGCAGCCGGTTGATGGCATCCTTGGTCAAGTCCTTGCGCGGTAGGCCTTCCTTGGCGGCCTGCAGGAGGAAGTGTCTCACCAGATCCGGAATGTCCTCGGCGCGTTCGCGCAGCGGCGGGAGCCTAAGGGGAACGACATTGAGCCGATAGAACAGATCTTCGCGAAATTGACCTTGGTTGATGAGCTGACGGAGGTCGCGGTGTGTGGCCGTAATGATCCGCACATTCGTCTTGATCGGCGCGTTGCCGCCAACCGTCGTATACTCCCCCTGCTGCAGAACGCGCAGCAGGCGCGTTTGGGCCTCCAGCGGCATGTCGCCGATTTCATCCAGGAAAAGGGTGCCGCCCTCGGCCTGTTCGAAGCGGCCAGCCATGCGGGATGTGGCGCCTGTGAAGGACCCTTTCTCGTGCCCGAACAACTCCGACTCGATCAGTTCGCGCGGGATGGCCGCCATATTGACGGCGACGAACGCTCCCTTGCGCCGGCGCCCATAGTCGTGGAGCGCACGCGCGACGAGCTCCTTTCCCGTTCCGGATTCTCCTACGATCATGACGGTGAGGTCGGTCTGCGTGAGTCTCGCAATGATGCGATAGATTTCCTGCATCGCCGGTGAGCGCCCAACGATCGGCAGGGCTTCGACTGGCTGATTGGCATTGGCAGCCACAGGCTTCGACGATTGTTCGAGCGCCCGGCCGACGGTTTGAACGAGGGCGTTGAGGTCAAATGGCTTTGGCAGGTAGTCATAGGCGCCGCGCTCTGCCGCGGTGATGGCCGTCATGATGGTGTTCTTGGCGCTCATCACAATCACCGGCAAGGTCGGGCGCAGTTTCTTGATGCGCGGGATGACGTCAAATGCGTTCTCGTCAGGCAGAACGACGTCGGTTACGACGGCATCGCCCTGCCCCTCCGTGACCCAGCGCCAGAGAGCTGCCGCAGTCGCCGTGGACCTCACGCTGTAACCCGCGCGGCTGAGGGCCTGGCTCAACACTGTGCGGATTGCACTGTCGTCGTCAGCGATCAGGACCGTCTTGCTGTTCATGACGCGCTCTCTCCATCAATTTCATGCGGTGCGGCGGAGCCCTTCAACATCGGCAGGAGGACACGGAATGTGGTGCCGCGGTCTCTGCCGATACATTCGACGATGCCGCCATGATCACGGACGATTTTGGCAACGAGCGCCAATCCCAGTCCACGGCCGCCGGGCTTGGTGGTAACGAAGGGATCAAAGATGTTGGGCCGGAGTTCTTCGGGAATGCCGGGGCCAGTGTCGTGCACACAGACTTCCAGCGGCAGGGTGATACGTTCGTTGGTGCCGGGTACCGTCAGCCGGATGCCGGGCCGGAAGGCCGTCGTCATCAGGATCTCGCCGGCTTCGCCGTTCTGGTCAATCGCCTCGGCCGCATTCTTGCCGAGGTTCAGAAAGACCTGGACCAACTGGTCCTTATTGCCCAGAACCGGAGGCAGCGAGGGATCATAGTCCTCGCGGACGGCGATGCCAGTCTTCCCGCCGGCGACCATCAAGGCCTTCACGCGTTCAAGTATGGCATGGATGTTGACCGGCTTCTTTTCCAGCGGCCTCTCGTCGGAAAAGACCTCCATCTGGTCGACAAGGTCGCGGATGCGATCGGTCTCGTCACAGATGAGGCGCGCAAGGGCCCGGTCCTCTGTGCTCAGGCTGGGTTCGAGCAATTGTGCGGCGCCGCGAATGCCAGCCAGAGGGTTTTTGATTTCGTGCGCGAGCATCGTAGCCATGCCTGAGACGGAACGCGCCGCACCGCGCGATGTCAGCTGGCGGTCGATCTTGTGGGCCATGGAACGTTCGAGCAGCATGACGATGACGTAGCGGGGTTGCTCTGTCATCACCGCGGCCTGGATATCGACCAGCCGTTCGCCGCCCAGGCGCGGCGTGCCGACGGTGATGGCGTATTCATTGACGACGCCGGACGTGTCCCGGGCTTGTGCGACAGTCGCAAAGACGGGGCTCGAAAACGGTACGAGATCACCCAGCTTGTGCCTCAGGAGAAAATTGCTGCTGGATTGGAAGTAGCTTTCCGCGGCGACATTCGCCAGGCAGATGCGTTCGTCTTCATCGACGACGATCAGCGGGTTGGGCAGGGCATCGACCACGGCCCGCGCGAGCAGAGGCTCGCTCAATGGGCTGGCTTCACTTGACGCAGATCTCGTCATGCGGCCTCCGCCCGGTCCATGACTGCTGCGTAGAGTTCCGTGAGTCCCCGGGAAACTGCGCCATTGTCGTTTGTCCGCACCAACCGTGCACGCCAATGAGAGGCGTCCTCCGCCGTAAGCAAATCCCGCTCTGCCAGCCGCGTAATCGTCCAACCAAGATGTTTCCGCGCGATCCTGTTTCCATGATGGGATCCATGGCGCGCCAGCATGCGGTCATGGTGCTGAACCATGAGGTCTGCTTCTTCCTGCAGCGATGGATGCTTGATGCCGGTGCCAGGTTCGATTGCCTCGGCAATCACGCCGGGCCACCAGGGCCGGCCATAGGCACCGCGGCCAATCATGATGCCATCGGCCCCCGAAAGCTCCAGCATCGAACGGGCGTCTCGTTCGGTAACGGCATCTCCGTTGGCGATCAGTGGAATGGAAATGCTGTCACGCACGCGGCGGATCGCGCGCCAATCAGCCCGGCCGGAATAGAACTGACAGCGGGTCCGGCCGTGTACGGTCACCAGCGATATGCCGGCGAGCTCTGCCCGGCGCGCGAGTTCGGGCGCGTTGATTGCGTCATGGTCCCACCCCAGACGCATCTTGAGAGTGACGGGGACTCGGCTTGCGCCCACTGTTGCCTCAATGAGCGACACCGCATGGTCGAGGTTTCTCATCAAGGCGGAACCCGAGAGGCCACCCGTGACTTCGCGTGCGGGGCATCCCATGTTGATGTCGATGATGTCGGCACCCATGTCCTGGGCGATTCGCGTGCCTTCCGCCATCCAATGCGGATCACGGCCGGCCAACTGAATGACGAACGGCGATACGGACTCGGCCCCCAAGGCACGCCGCAGCATGTCGGGGCGTGAATTGGCGAGTTCCTCGCTGGCGACCATTTCACTTACCACCAGGCCGGCCCCGGTTTCGTGGGCCGTTCGGCGGAAAGGTTCGTCGGTCACGCCGGACATCGGAGCCAGGAACACCCGGTTCCTCGTCTCTATCGTCCCGATTTGAATGCCCATATTTTAGGCAATTCCTTTGTCTGTACAATAAAAAGGCAGAATACGCCGATGCTGCATCGCGTCAAGGGGCTTTCTTGCAGGTGTCCGAACGGATTGCTACAGCACGTGCATGACAGTTGCGGCAGTGGTCGTGGCCGGCGGATCCGGTCTGCGAGCGGGGGGCGAGAAGCCGAAGCAATATCAGTTGATCGGCGGCCGGCCGGTCATCTGGTGGACGCTCAAGGCTTTCCTCGAACACCCTGGTGTGTCGCACGTACAGGCTGTGATCGGCGAAGGTCACGACGAAATGTTCGCCGAATCATCGCTTGGTTTGAAACTGCCTCCGCCAGTCACCGGTGGCAACACCCGCCAGGAGTCCTGCCGGATCGGCATCGAGTGTCTGGCAGCCAAAAAGCCATCAAAAGTATTGATCCATGATGCCGCGCGCCCTTTCGTGTCGCAGGATCTCATCAGCCATGTCATTGCGTGGCTGGACCGGTTTCCTGCCGTTGTGCCCGGCATGCCGGTGGCCGAAACGCTCAAACTGGCGCCGGGCGGCATCGTAAGCCGCACCGTTGAACGCAGTGGAATGTGGACGGCACAGACTCCGCAAGGCTTCGTCTATGACCAGATTCTGGCCGCCCATCGCAAGGCGAAGGCCGAGGCAACCGCCAATCTGACGGATGATGCGTCGGTCGCCGAAACCGCGGGCATTGCCGTCTCCATGATTCCCGGCCGACTTGAGAACCGCAAACTGACCACGGCCGAAGACATTACGCTCGCCGACCGGGACTTGAACCAGAGGCTGTTCGACCAGTTGCCGGATGTTCGGACCGGCCAGGGGATTGACATCCATCCGTTCGAGCCTGGCGATGGCGTGACTCTTTGTGGGGTGAAGATTCCATACGAGATGAAACTGAAAGGGCACTCGGATGCGGATGCCGCGATGCATGCGCTGACGGATGCCATTCTGGGATCCATTGGAGAGGGCGATATCGGCACGCACTTTCCGCCCAGCGACCCGCAATGGAAAGGTGCGCCATCCCGGATTTTCCTGGAGAAGGCCGTGGCGCTTGTCGAGGAAAGAGGCGGCAGGATTTCAAACGTGGATGTCACCATTCTTGCCGAACAACCGAAGATCGCGCCGCATCTCTCAGTCATGAAGGAGGTGCTGGCTCCCCTGCTCCACGTCGGTCCCGATCGTATCGCCATCAAGGCTACCACCATGGAGCGGCTTGGTGCGATCGGCCGCCGCGAGGGAATTTTGGCCTCTGCGATCGCGACGGTGCGGCTGCCATGATCTTTGAGGCAGACCTCGTCGCGGAGGCAGCGGCTCTGATCGACACCTGCCGGAACAGCCAATTACTGATCGCGACGGCCGAAAGTTGCACGGGTGGTCTGATCGCAGGGCTTCTGACGTCCATCGCCGGATCGTCCGACGTTTTCGATGCCGGGTTCGTCACCTACTCCAACCAGGCAAAGACCCGGATGATCGGGGTGGCACCGGACCTGATCGAACGGGTCGGCGCGGTCAGCCCCGATGTCGCGTGCGCCATGGCCGAAGGAGCTGTCTTACACAGCAATGCCGATATTGCCGTCTCTGTCACCGGCATCGCGGGTCCCGGCGGGGGCACGGCGCACAAACCGGTTGGCCTCGTTTACATGGCTGGTTACCGGCGGGGGGGACGCGTGAGCTATGATGAACTGCGGCTTGGCGACATCGGCCGCGAGGCGGTGCGCCTCGCCACCGTCCGCCACGCGGTTGGCATGCTTCAACGCATGGCAACCGCTTTGCCATAGATCTGCTTCACGCGCGCCTCGAATGCCGACATGATGCGGCGTACGATCATGTCGAACATGCCTGACAAGATGAACTGGAGCGAGCGGCTCTTGAGTGCGTAGTCGACCGTAAATTCGATCTCGCTGGCGGATGCTCCGGCAGGATTGATCTTCCAGACGGCGAGCAGTTCCTTGACAGGGCCATCCGAACATCTGGAGGTGACCGTGTGGGTGGCGGGGTCCACGGTGACATGGCTCGTCATCGTCTCTTCGATGCCCAGCTTCTTGTAAGCCACGGTCAGTTCGGCCTCGAAGGTCTCACGGCCGTCCGGAAGGGACTTCCGGTTCCGGACAGCCGAGCGCTTCACCAACGGCAGGAAGGCGCGGTAATTTGCGACGTCGGATGCAATGTGGAAGACCTGTTCGACCGTGTGAGGCACTTCACGGGTAACGTTGAACTTCGGCATATTGTCTTTCTTACTTAGTTGATTGCGCGGCGCGGGCCATCCGCAGCCGGGCGAAATCATCGCCGGCGTGGTGGGACGATCGCGTAAGCGGTGTCGAGGCGACCATCAGAAAGCCCTTGGCATAGGCGATGGTCTCGTAGTTCTTGAATTCATCAGGCGTGACGAACCGGTCAATCGCGGCATGTTTGCGGGTCGGCTGCAGGTATTGTCCAATGGTGATGAAATCGATCGTGGCCGAGCGCATGTCGTCCATCACCTGCATCACCTGCTCGCGGGTCTCGCCGAGGCCGACCATGATGCCGGACTTGGTGAACATGGCCGCGTCGAGTTCCTTCACCCGCTGCAACAAGCGCAGCGAATGGAAGTAGCGCGCGCCAGGCCTGATCTTGAGGTAGAGCGCCGGCACGGTCTCGAGGTTATGGTTGAAGACATCAGGCTTTGACTCGACGACGATTTCAAGCGCGCCGTCCTTCTTCAGGAAGTCGGGTGTGAGCACTTCGATGGTGGTGGACGGCGAGGCCTTGCGGATGGCGAGAACCGTCCGGGCGATGTGCCCTGCTCCGCCATCCTTGAGGTCATCGCGATCGACGGACGTAATGACCGCGTGCTCGAGACCCATGGTAGCGACGGCATCTGCCACCTTCTCCGGCTCGTCTTGAACCAACGCCTCGGGAATGCCGGTCTTCACGTTGCAGAAGGCGCAAGCCCTGGTGCAGGTATCGCCCATGATCATGAAGGTGGCGTGCTTCTTCGACCAGCATTCGCCGATATTGGGGCAACCCGCTTCCTCGCAGACCGTCACGAGGTTGTTGTCGCGGACGATCTTCTGGGTCTCGGCATAGACGGGCGAACCCGGCGCCTTGACCCGAATCCATTCCGGCTTTTTGAGGATTGGCGTGTCCGGCCGGTGAGCCTTCTCGGGATGCCGCGGCTTGAGCTTGTTGTCGAGAACCGTAACCATCAGGCCTGCTTCGCCTTAATCAATCGATAGACATAGATGAGGATGCAGGCGCCGAGAATGGCAACGACGAATTGGCCCAACCAGGTGCCGAAATGCATGCCGATCATGCCGAACAGCAGATTGCCGACGACGGCGCCGACGATCCCCAGCACGATATTCATCACCAGGCCGGTGTCGAATTTCATGATCTTCTCGGCGGCGAACCCGGCAAGGCCTCCCAAGATGATTGCAATGATCCAGTTCACACCCATCATGGACGTATCTCCTTGCTAGCGGCTGCGAATGAGCCTGACGACCCAGAGCAGCACGATGGCGCCGATGGCAGCGACGATCAGATTGCCAACGAACCAGCCCTGGAAGATCTCTCCCAGCCTGATACCCAGGGCATTGGCCAGAAAGGCGCCAATATAGGAGCCGATGATGCCGATAATGATGTTCATGATCAGGCCGTGATCAGCCTTCATCACCTTCTCGGCAATCCAACCGGCCAATCCGCCAATAATCAGCGTGCCGATCCAGCCTACGCCGCCGCCCAGATCCATCAAACCTTGCATGGCCGTTCCCTTCCTTCGAGTGACCATCAGGAGATATGGCGCAGTGCGGTGCCGGTATCAAGACCAAATGGCCGGACTATTGCGTCCAGAATTTGATGGTCTTTTCCTGTTGCTCCGGCGTCTGCTTGATGTCAGGCAAGCCACCCTGGGCAGCGAACAGCACGCCCGAGCCAATGAGCATGAACAGCGCCGGCTTGGCCAATCCGCCGGCCAGGGCGCCGGAGAGCAGCCCGCCCAGCTTCTTGCCGCGGCCACACCACAACGCAAAGATGCAGGCCCCGAACACCGCAAGAACGATGTCGAGCATGTCGAAGGCATCTGTAATCGTGGCAAGTGCTGTCTGGTCCATGGCGGACCAGTCTGCGCCTCAACCTTTAAGAAAGCTTACATATGTATGACGCGGCCATAGGCATCCAGCACGCTCTCATGCATCATTTCGGAGAGGGTCGGGTGCGGGAAGACGGTGTGCATCAGCTCTTCCTCGGTGGTCTCAAGCCCCATGGCGACGACGAAGCCCTGGATCAATTCGGTCACTTCGGCGCCGACCATGTGTGCGCCCAGCAGCCTCCCCGTCTTGGCGTCGAAGATGGTCTTGATGAGCCCCTGGTCCTCGCCCAGCGCAATCGCCTTGCCGTTGGCGAGGAACGGGAAGCGCCCGACCTTGAGCTCAAAGCCCGCCGCCTTGGCCTTGGCTTCGGTGAGCCCAACGCTCGCCACCTGCGGCTGGCAATAGGTGCAGCCGGGGATCTGCTCCTTCTTCATCGGATGCACGTCGAGACCCTTGATCTTCTCGACGCAGATGACGCCCTCGT
>CAZECZ010000092.1:0-17836 GCA_964510815.1 uncultured Aestuariivirga sp. | reverse complement strand
CACCAGGCCAAGGCGCACGCGGCGCTCGGCGATGGCGCGATATTCCTTGCGGGCGTCCTCCTCGGTCGTCTTCTCGTCCTCGAAGGTCTTCTTGGCGCGGGTCATCTCGGCGGTCAGCGCGTTCCAGATGCCGTTGAACTCGGCTTCCACCAGCTTCTCGGGCAGCTCGAATGTGTACTGCTTGTCGAGCGCGTCCAGAACGTCGCGCTTCAGCTTCATGCCGGTCATCTGGCCGAATTCGGCGGCAGCGCGCTCCTTGATCATGTCCTTGAGCTTGGCCAGATCCTCGAAGCCCATCTTCTTGGCGAACTCGTCGTCGATCACGGCGGCCTTGGATTTCTCGACCTTGGTCACCTTGGTGGCGAATTCGGCGGCCTTGCCAGCCAGCTCCGCAACGCCATAATCCTCGGGGAAGGTCACCTTCACCGTCACGTCGTCGCCAGCCTTGGCGCCAATGAGCTGGTCCTCGAAGCCGGGGATGAACTGGCCCGAGCCGATCTCGAGGTCGACATCTTCCGCCGTGCCGCCGTCAAAGGCGGTGCCGTCGATGGTGCCGACGAAGCTGATGGTCGCCTTGTCGCCCTTGGCGGCCTTGCCCTTCTTTTCCTCCCAGTCCTTCGACTGGGACGCGATGCGGTCGAGGGTCTCGTTGACGTGGTCATCGGTCACGTCCACCACGTGGCGGGTGAGGTCGAGGCCGGCATGGTCCTGGAGTTCGAAGTCGGGCAGCACTTCGAAGGCCATGGAGAAGGCGAGATCGCCCTTGCCGTCCATGATGGCGTTCACCTCGGCCTCGTCCTCTGGCAGCTTCACTTCCGGCTGGTAGGCGGGCTTGAGGCTCTTTTCCTCCAGCACGGCCTTCGACTGGCTGTCGATGGCCTCCTGGACGACTTCGGCCATGGCCGACTTGCCATAAACGCGCTTGAGGTGCGGCACCGGCACCTTGCCGGGGCGGAAGCCCTTGATGTTGGCGCGCTTGGAGAGGTCCTTCAGCTTGGCATCCAGCTTCTCGCCCAGTTCGGCGGCGTCCACCACCACCTTGTACTCGCGCTTGAGGCCAGCGCTCAGCGTCTCGGTCACCTGCATCGTGTCGTTTCCGTCTTTCAAACAAATGGGCCTGTGGCGCCGAATCCCACGCGTGCATGGTGCGGGCGGAGGGACTTGAACCCCCACGGGTTTCCCCACAGGAACCTAAATCCTGCGTGTCTGCCAATTTCACCACGCCCGCGCACGCGCAAAGCCATCGGGCCGTTGCAATGGGCGCGGTCTCTAGCACAGGGGTTTGGGGGATGGAAGGGAAGAAAAGAGGTCAGGCTTTCAGGCGCTTGCGTTGCCGTGTTTTAGCAAGGGCGCCCATTCTGAAACCCGGCTGAACGGCCTGTTCACCGCTGACGGCGGCCCGCCCGTCTGGATCACGCGGAGAAGGCTGATCAGACAGAAAGCGCCCGTTTGAGGCCGTCGATCAGCCGCTCCCGCACCTCGGGGTTGCAATAAGGTTCCTGCGCAGCGCCGGCCATGAAATCCCAGTGGTGACCGGCTGCGGCCAGGCGGGTGCGCAGTGCGCGGGCCTTGTCCGTTTCGCCGAGATGACCGAGGCAGGCCAGCCTGTACATGATGTCAATGGCCGGCTCGGTGATGGGCTCAAACCCCCTCAAGGCTTCGGCGTAGCGTCCCTCGGCGAAATCCGCGAGGCCGCGAAATTCGTGGTACCACGGCGGTGGCACGGGATTGAGCTTGAAGGCCTCTTCGATGTAGCTCCTGCCCGTCGTGATGTCGCCACGAAAGACATGGAAGACGCCCACCTCGACGAGCACGGCAGGGTCGCCAGGGTTCAGGTCGAGGGCTCTGGCATAGGACGGGGCGGCGGCATCCGTGCCCTCGGCCCACAGGCGGCAGGCGCCAAGGGCTTGATGGCAGGTGGCACTCAAGGGATCGAGTTCGACACCGCGCAGGGCCGCCGCCACGCTCCGGGTCAAGCCTTCCGGCAGAAAATCATCCCACCACAAGCCAATGTAGCAAATCGCCAGATAACGATAGGCCTCGGCGTTATGCGGATGTTCGGCGATGGCGCGCTCGAAGCAGCGCGTGGCCGCTGCGGCGCCCTCCCGGGTCAATTTGCGGTAATGCCACATGCCCTGCAGCACCAGCTCGTAGCTCGACAGGTTCAGGTCCTTGGCGGTCGTCTCGCGCGTACCCGTTTCGATTTCCACCCGGCCCATCAAGGTGCTGGCGACGATGGCGGCCACTTCGTCCTGGACACTAAAGATGTCCTCGAGTGCGCGGTCGTAGTGCTCGGCCCACAGTGCGGAGCCGCTCCTGGTATCAGTGAGCCGCACCGAGATGCGGATGCGGGGGCCGGAGCGTCTGACATTGCCACTCACCACATAGTCCGCGTTGAGGCGGCGGCGCGCTTCCGACGGACTGGTATCGCGCAGTGCAAGCGACGAGTCGTGCCCGATCACCGACAGGAGCCGGTATTTCGACAGGCGGTCGATGATGTCCTGGGTGATGCCGTCGCTGAAATACTGCTGATCGGGGTCACCGCTCAGGTTGGCAAAGGGCAGGACAGCGATGACGGGCTTGCGGCCCGCGCCCGCCATGGCATCGGCGGTGGCCGGCGCGGCTTCACCCCCACGCATCACCGGCGCCGGACCGCCGTACTTGTATCCCCGCCCATGGACCGTGACGATGTATGCAGGATCGAGTGCCTTGCGCAAGGCCGAGACGTGGACTTGCAGTGTGTTCTCCTCCACCGCCACGCCGGACCACACGGCGTTGAACAGCTCGTCCTTGCTGATGACCTCGCCGGGCTTGCGCAGCAGCAGCGCCAGGATATCGAAGGACCGGGCCGAAAGCTCCACCGGTCCGCGGGGCCCTGCGATCTCCCGTTGCTGCGGCTTCAGGCGATATGGTCCGAACCCAATCTCCATCCTTCAGGCCTCAGTACCAGAAAGAGCCATTCGCAGCCCTTCGACCAGGCGTTCGCGCACTGCGGGGTCGCGATAGGGTTCGCGTGCGGCCGTGGCAATGAAATCGTAACTGCGGCCCGCGGCGGCGAAGCGGTCGATGATCGCCCGCACCTTCTCCCGCTCTCCCAGATATCCATGGCTGGCGATCAGATACATCATGTCCCAACTACAGTCCGGAATGGCTGCGAAGCCTGGAACTGCATCGGCATAGCGCCCCTCCTGAAAGGCGATCAAGGCATCATATTCGGCGAACCATAGCGGCGGCAGCGGGTTCAGCCGCAAAGCCTGGGCAAGCCATTGCCCCGCCACATCAGGGCGGCAATCGAGGACTTCAACCAGCGTGCGCTGGGCGCAGAAGTAGGGCTCCCCGGGGCGGAGCGCCACAGCCATATCGGACGACGCCCGCGCTGCATCGATCGTGCTGGTCCACAGCTGACCAAAGCTCAGAATGTTGTAGCCGACGGCATTCGACGGCTCCAGTTCGACCGCCTGGGCCGCCAACGCCGTGCCTTTGCGCATGCTGTCGTAACAAAACTCGATGAACCACCGCTCCTGGTAGCAAAGCCCGAGCCAGGCCAGTGCGGTGCCGTTTGATGGATCGGCGGCCACGGCGCGCTCGAAGCAGGCAAGCGCCAGGTCGTTGCCGGGCCGCGTCAGTTTGGCGAAGTGCCATTGGCCAAGCAGGATCTGCTCATAGGCAGACAGACTGGCGGGATGTTGCCGGGCACTTCGCCTGGTAATTTCGATTTCGAGCTGCTTGGCAACGGTCGCGGCCACAACATCGGCGACATCGTCCTGCACCTCGAACAGGTCCGCCAGCGGCCGGTCGTAATGCTCGGCCCAGATCGCCTTCCGGGTCGTCGCATCGGTCAGGCGTACCGAGATGCGAATGCGGGTATCCGAGCGGCGGATGTTACCGGATACCAGGAAGCCTGCGCCGAATGTCTGGCTGATCGTATCGATGTCGGGCGTCGGGCCGCGGAACAGGAATGACGAATCATGGCCGATCACCGACAGGACGCGGTATCTCGACAGGCGGTCGATGATGTCCTGGGTGATGCCGTCGCTGAAATACTGCTGGGCCGGATCGCCGCTCAGATTGTCGAAAGGCAGCACGACGATCACTGGTTTCGAGTCCGGCGGGGCGGTGGCGGGCGCTTCCGCCTCTGCCGCCTGCGGGGCCGGCCCCGCATATTTGTAACCGCGGCCGTGAACGGTCACGATGAAACCCGGATCGAGCGCCTTGCGCAAGGCCGAGACGTGAACCTGCAGCGTGTTTTCCTCCACCACGACGCCAGGCCAGACGATCGCGAATATGTCGTCCTTGGCGATGACGTCGCCGGGCCGGTCGAGGAGCGCGCAGAGAATGTCAAACGACCGGGCGCTGAGTTCCACCGGCCCGCCGGGGCCCTCAAGCTGGCGCTCCCGCCGCTTCAGCAGATAGCCGCCAAACCGCTGATCCATGTCTTGCCCGTTGCTCCTGTTGGCAAACTGTAACGCAGAACTGTCGGCAAGGCGACATTCAGGACTCTTCAGGTTCCTTCAGATTCGTCCCAAGGACTTTCAGGCGGGCGGCGTTCACTCTGATGGTCAGAGGAGAACAGCCATGACACACTTCCCCCTGAGCGACATGATTTCTACCCGGGCATGGTCCACTGACGCCCTGGTTCGCCCGCTGCGTGTAGCCGGGCGTGCGGCCGCCATCGTGATCCGCCTGCCGCTGGCTCTGAGCCGCGGATTGGCCGGCGTGCCGGGTGCCATCAGCCGTGCCTTCGCCATGGCCTATGTGGATCCCTATACCACGGGCCGGAAGCGCGATGACTGGTCGAACCCCGAGCGCTATTGACGAGGAGACAGGTCGGCGAAGGCAGATGCAGTTTCGCCGCCTACCCCCGCCGCACGATCAGTTCATCTTGTGGCGTTCATAGCGCAGGATGGCGCGGTATTCGGCGCCGTCGCCCTGCAGGGTCGCGACCTGCTCCGCCCGGTCGGTCACATATTCGAAGCTCGGGGGGCTGGCGCCGGGCGGATACCCCTTGATCCCCGCCGCCGCATCGAACGCCGCCTTGATCTGCGGCGCATTGATGATGAAGTCGTGGCTGTCGATCTTGTCCTTGCTGCTGATCAGATCCTGCAGGATCTTGTTGAGATTGATGAAGACCTGGTTGCCATCGAATGTATCGAGCGTTGCGGTCACCAGCTGCGTTGCGCCGCCCGTCGCCGCGAACACCTGTTTTGCCAGGGCCGCCAGCTGTTGCAGCAGGTTCAGGATCTTGTCGATGGCCTTCTTCACGTCGTCGTCGTCCTCGAACAGCGTGAACTCGATGTTGGCGCGCATGAAGTCGTCGAGATCGAAGGGCGCCATGTCCATCTGGACCGGCGCCTGGCCAAGCTGCTGCAGGCCGCGATAGACATATCTGTTGACGAGAAATGTCTCCGACCGCTTCAGCTTCATGGCGTTGTCGTTCGCCGGCTTCTTGGCCTCGGGCCGGTCCGAGAGAATGTCGCCGTCCGAAACGTCCCGGTGAATGCCGTCGGACGGCACCAGGAATGGAGTCCGCACGCCGCTCTTGAAGCGGGCGACCCCCTTTGAAACAAAGGCGATCTCGTCGTCGACACCGGCGGCGGCCGCAATCCCGAAGGTCAGGATACCCAAGGCCGTGTAGTCCGTCGTCTCGATGCACTCGATCCGGTCGAGGGCGATGGCATAGAGATAGGTGGCGTTTTCGTCCTCCTCGCCATAGACGGTCGGCGGCCCCTTGTCGTCCTTCTGGCCGCTGCCGGTCTCCTTGTCTTTTTCCTCCTGCTTGCCCTCGGTTGTCGCCTCCACCACGGTGCCGTCCGGCCCCTTGATGCTGACGGTGGTCTTCGGCGGCGGCTTGTTTTCCGCGTTACCATCGTCTTTCTTCGCCTCATCCTGTGGCTTGTTGTCCGCACGCGCAGCTGCCGCCAGCCGTTTCTTTGCCGCCTCCACCAGTTCGCCCGGCTTGCCACCGGCCGCGAGCTTGTCGGCCAGCCGGGTCTGGTCGAATTTCCGGATGAGTTTTTCCAGTTCCGCGGCGCGCTCTTCGCCCGCGCCCTGGGCCAGCCAGCGAACCAATGCGCTGTCCTTCTGGGCCGCCGCGACCAGGCCGCTGAAATAGCTGGCGCCCGGCCGTTCCTCGCGTGCGGCGGCGGCGACCAGTTCGTCGATGGGGTCGAGTTCGGCGTCGCTGGCAAGCCGCACCAGGCTGGCTGCGATGCGAGACAGGGCCAGACCAGCGGCATCGTCGGCGCGGACAGCCTCGAAGAGGGCGGAAAATGATTGTGGCAGTCGTGCAGGAGCCATGGCTTCCTCCGTCGGGAAGTTGAACCGGCCCACTCAATGGCGGCAGTATTGCACCTCTGCCCCCGTCATTGAACCCGATTTACGCTAAGTCACGGGGTTTTGATGTGGCCTCTGCGCGCAGGCCTCGACCCACGCACCTGCGCCAGCGTCGACAGCGCGATGCCGACGGCCACGACGGCCACGCCGGCCCAGACGGTCAAGGGAAACGTCTCACCGAGCAGCGTCACGCCGATGGCGACGCTCAGCACCGCCGCCACATAGCCGATCTGCGAGAGATAGGTGGGACCGCCCACCGCCTGCAGGCGGAAGAAGGTGAGGTACATGATCGTGGAGGCCGCGAGCTGCGCCGCCACCAGCCATGGCACGCTGGCAAGAGGCGCGAGGTCGAGGCCGCTCCACCCCCAGCCCAGCAGCGCGAGCGGGAGCACGGCGGCGAGGTTGACCACCGCCCCCAGACGCATGGGCCCTGCCCCCTTCGGCCAGGCCCAGGTGCGGTAGACATTGCCAAACCCGAGGAACACCGGGATCAGGGCGGCGAGGAAGAGCCAGCGGGCGTCGCCGCCCTCGAAGCTGGCATTGCGGGCGACGATGATGACGAGCGCCCCCGCCAGTCCGAAGCCGATGCCGAGCAAGCCCAGCGCCGTCGGCGGCCTCACCTTCAGCGCCATGGAAATGAGCGCGGTGGAGACCGGCGAACAGGCGACGAGGATGGCGGCCAGCCCGCTGCCGATGTGGGGGATGGCCGCGAAAGTGAGGAACAGCGGGATGACGTTGGAGATCAGGCCGGAGATCGCGGCATAGCGGTAGATGCCGGGCACGGGCGGCGCTTCTTCCACCACACGCGTCACCAGAGCCAGTGCGGCCCCGGCGCCCAGGCAGATGACGATGGCCCACAGCGCCGGGTTCACCCCCGCCGCCACCGCCAGCTTGCCAAGCGGAAAGTTGCAGCCGAAAGCGGTGCCGGTGACGAGGAGAAGCGGGAGCGGACGGTTCAAGCGCCCTCCACCGGCACCCGGCGATAGGCAATGCGCCAGGCGATGAAGGCGGCGACCAGCCCATACAATGCCGCTTGCACCAGTCCCGAAAGGACCATGGGGGCTAGCGATCCAATTGTCAGATCTGCCGTTGATTCACCTGACAATACCTGGGGCAGTACGACTAAAGTCAGACCCAAGCCCATCGCAAAGAATGCTGCGACGAACGCATGCCAACGCTTCCGCTTGCCCAGCTTGTGCATGACGAACCAGATCGGGCCGAAAATGATCAGGCACAGAAGCAATGACATGACAACCCAAGAGCCGGCCATGACGGCAACCAGCGTCTGGAATCCGTACTGACTGTTGTTCTTCCCGTACAAGCCCATCATCGCGACTGAGAATACGATCATGGGTATCGGTGGCAAAAGCGACAGCACCAGATATCCAAGAAAGAGCCTGCCCCCAGTCGTTTCGAATTTCATGATACCCCCTCGTCTCTAAAGTATTTCCACCAGCGTTTCCGCCGTCAGGCCGCGCTCGCCATGCCGGTTGGCGGCGTCGCCATGCAGCCAGACGGCAGCGGAGGCGGCGTCGAAGGCGTCCATGCGCTGTGCGAGCAGGCCCGTCACGATGCCGGCGAGCACGTCGCCGGAGCCGGCAGTGGCGAGCGACGGCGGCGCGTTGGTGTTGATCCGGGCGCGGCCATCGGGGTGGGCGATCACCGTGTCCGGGCCTTTGAGGATGACAACCGCGCCGGAGCGGGCGGCGGCCTTGCGCGCCCGTTCAAGCTTTGAGTCCGTTCCCTCGGCCAAATCCTTGAACAGACGTGCGAATTCGCCCTCGTGCGGGGTCATGACTACGGGCCTCTCCGGCACCATGCCGATGACCCGGAACAGGCCGTCGGCATCGTCGGCGAAAGAGGTCAGCGCATCGGCATCGAGCACGGCCGCCGCCCCCGACAGCAGCACGGTCTCGACCTTCGCCCGCGTCTCTGCCCCCACGCCCGCCGCCGGGCCGATGCACACGGTGTTCTTGCGCCTATCGGCGAGAAGCTCGCCCAGACCCACGTCCGACAGCATGATGGCGGTGACGTGATTGGCATGGACGGCCAGCGCGTCGCGGCTGCCCGACAGCGTCACCAGCCCAGCCCCGACCTTGAGTGCCGCTTGCGCCGTCAATCGCGCGGCACCCGTATTGAGCGGCCCGCCCGAAACGATGACGGCATGGCCACGGGTGTACTTGTGACCGGAGACAGCAAGCCCGGGAAACGAAATTTCGTCGTTGATCCAAGCCTTTGGCTGGATATCCTGCAAAACCGATTCAGGAATGCCGATGCCGGCGACGACGATCTCGCCGCAGAGCGCTCGACCCGGCATGAGGACATGGCCGGGCTTCTTGCGGAAAAACGTGACCGTCAGATCGGCCCTCGCCGAAGATCCCCGCACCTTGCCCGTTGCCCCATCGAGGCCGGAGGGCACATCCACGGCCACCACCGGGATCCCGAGGCCACCGATGGCCGCCGCCACCTGTGCCGGGAAGTCCTTGGACAGTCCGGCCCCGAATAGCGCGTCGACGATCAGCTCCGCGTCGCCGATGGCGATGTCCGGCTCCACCTCGCCGTCCCATTTCGCCGCCATGGCCGCCGCATCGCCCTTGAGCTTGTCGCGTTCGCCATAGAGCGCCACGCGCACCTTCCAGCCCCATTTCTTGAGATACCGTGCGCAGACAAAGCCGTCGCCGCCGTTGTTGCCGGGGCCGCAGAGCACCAGCGTCCTCCGCGCCCCGCAACGCCGCACGATTTCCTCGGCGACAGCGCGGCCGGCGTTTTCCATGAGCGTGAGCGATGGCACGCCCGCCGCCACCGCCAGCGCATCGGCGCGGTACATTTCGGCGGGAGTCAGAAGTTCATGGGCCATCCTGCATTTCCAGTCTTGCGCGGTTTCCAGGCCCGGTCCATGTCTGGCCCATCCCGGAGATCTTGCCCATGACTACAGCCCCCAAGGACGCCGTCAAGCTGCTGGCCCAGCGCATTCTCGACACCGGCTATGACGATCTCCCGGCGCGCGAGCGCCATGTCATCGAGCGGGTGGCCAAGAAGCTCGCGGTGTCGCGCAACATCAACAAGGAATTCGACACCAGCCTCAGTTTCGGCGAGCGCCTGTCGGACCGCATCGCGGCCTTCGGCGGCTCGTGGTCCTTCATCATCCTGTTCGGTGTGGCGATTGCCTGCTGGATCACCCTCAACACCTCGCTGATCCTCAACTGGGGCCAGCCCTTCGATCCCTACCCGTTCATCCTGCTCAACCTGTTCCTGTCGCTGGTTGCCGCCATCCAGGCACCCATCATCATGATGTCGCAGAACCGCCAGGCGGCGCGGGACCGGCTGGAAGCGGGCCACGACTACGAAGTGAACCTCAAGGCCGAGATCGAGATCATGGCGCTGCACGAGAAGCTGGACGAGCTGCGCCACAAGGACCTGGCACAGCTGATCAAGGCGCTGGACAGGAGCGGCCGCTGAATCCTGAGACTTGATGATCAGGCCACGGCCCGGCCGGCGGTCTTGGCGGGCTGGCCGAGGGTTTCCAGCGCCAGCCCCGTGGCGATGTCGGTGAAGGGCTGCGGCGCACCGAAATAGTAGCCCTGCATGAGGTCGCAGCCTTCGTTCATCAAGGCCTGAAGCTCGGAGTCCGTCTCGATGCCTTCGGCCACGACGTCGAGGCCGAGGTCGCGCCCGATCGACAGCACCGCGCGGGTCACGGCACGATTGACGGCATTGGTCTTGATGCTGCGCACGAAGGACTGGTCGATCTTCACCTTGTCGAAGGTGAAATGCTGCAGGTAGCTCAGTGTTGAATAACCGGTTCCGAAGTCATCGAGGGCGATCTTCACGCCGAGGCTGCGGAGTTGGCCCAGCATATGAAAGGTGGCGGTCTCATTCTTGAGGATGACACTTTCCGTCACCTCGAGTTCAAGCCGCCGCGGCTCCAGCTGGTGGGCCGCGAGTGCCGCCGAGACGACCTCCGCCAGGTCGGTGGAGCGGAACTGGAGGGCCGAAATATTGACGGCGACCGTGATGTGATCCGGCAGCGTCGCGGCATGGCGGCAGGCCTCGTGGATCGCCCATTCGCCAAAGGCCAGCATCAACCCGGAATCCTCCGCCACCTCGATGAACGCGCCGGGATTGACGAGGCCGCGCGACGGGCTCCGCCAGCGGATCAGCGCTTCGAGCCCGATGGTCCGGCCGGCGCGGGCATTGACGACCGGCTGATAGAACAGCTCGAGTTCGCGGCGGAGATGCGCGTCCCGCAGATCGTTCTCCAGGGTCAGGCGCTCCCGCTTGATGCGGTCGAGTTCCTCGTCGAACAGGCGCGCATCGCCGCGGCCGGCGGCTTTCACGGCATAGAGCGCCAGGTCGGCATTGCGCAGCATGTCGCGGGCGGTCAGGGCGTGATCGGGGAACCGCGCGATCCCGATGCTGGCGCCAATGCGATGGTTGGCCCCTTCCAGCGCGATGGGTTGCTCGAAGGCGTCAATGATGCGCCGGGCGAGGTCCGTGGCCGAACTGCGGTCGGATATTTCCTTGGTGAGGATGGCAAACTCGTCGCCGCCGAGGCGGGCCAGCAGCGCGGGCTGCGGGATCACCGCACGCAGCCGCCCGGCGCAGATGCGCAACACCGCATCGCCGCGCGCATGACCGTAAATGTCATTGATGTCCTTGAACCGGTCGCAGTCGATGAGGAACAGCGTGATGCCGCCATGCCCCTGCTCGCTGACGCACCGCTCGAGCTGATCGTAGAAACAGGCGCGGTTGGCCAGCCCCGTGAGGGCATCGGTCTCGGCCGCCGTTTCCACCCGCTCCAGATGCTTCATGCGCCCGGTAACATCGATCACCGTGCCAGCCAGGTAGCGTGCGGTGCCGGCCTCGTCATGGACGAGCCAGGCGGTTTCACTGATCCAGCTCCGCTCGCCGGTCCGGCGGTGGCGGACCTCCGAGACGAAATCCACGACCTTGCCGCTGCGCCGCAGCTCGTCCACAAACAACTGGTGGCGGTTGAGGTCGACATAAGTCTGCAAGGAGGCATTCTTCATGCCCTCCAGCATCTCGGGTTCCGTGTCGTAGCCACACAGCCGCACGAGTGCGGGATTGGCATGCAGCAGCTGGCCGTCCACTGTCGACAGGTAGATGCCATACTGGGCATTCTCGAACAGTTCCCGGTATTCGCGTTCGCGCCCTTTCAGCTGGAAGAAGCGGGTCGTAATGTCCTCCAGGTCGTCGACCAGAATGACGGTCTGGGCGCCGGGTGCGGGCACCATGCGGGCGCGGGTGACATGCCCCTTGTGATTGCGGAAAGTAAAGTAGCGCTGGCCTTCCCCCGCCTTTGGCGACAGTTCGGCGAGGAGTTCGCTCACACGTATATCTGGCAGCGCGCCTTCTGCCGCGATCCCCATGACATCGCAGGCGTTCATATCGGCCCAGAAGCTTCCTCCCTCGACATCGCACCAGATGGCGCCATAGGCATTTGGCACCATGGTGCGGCACAAGGGAGTTGCGCCAAGCTGTTCCGCGTCGTCGCGGACCGAAATATGTGGTCGATGATGAGCCATCTAGGGGGCGATTGTCATCTCGGTTGTTTCGAAAACCCTAGCATGACCCCCGTTGCCGAATTCGTTAATGAGGAGTCGGACCTTGGGTAAACTTGCTGCATGGGCTTAGGTCGTGCTCAATCACCGGTTAACGCAATGCGCAGTCAAGCTGCATAATTTGTGTGCACGATGCCCAAAAAACCGCCTATCATACCTGCTTAATTCTGCATCATCGACCGCAACCCATTGAAATGGCGTTGACCTTCATTTGGCATGGGTCGTGCAGACATTAACGGGCAGTAAATGGAGGCCGGCCAGCACATGAAGAAGATCGAAGCGATCATCAAGCCGTTCAAGCTCGATGAAGTCAAAGAGGCCCTTCAGGATGTCGGTCTCCAGGGCATCACGGTCACCGAAGCCAAGGGCTTCGGCCGCCAGAAGGGCCACACTGAACTCTATCGCGGCGCTGAATATGTCGTCGACTTCCTGCCGAAGGTGAAGGTCGAAGTCGTGCTCGCCGACGATCTCGTCGACAAGGCCGTCGAGGCGATCCAGAACGCGGCCCGCACCGGCCGCATCGGTGACGGCAAGATCTTCATTTCCAACATCGAACAAGCCATCCGCATCCGCACCGGCGAAGCCGGTCCGGAAGCGCTGTAAGACAACCAGCTCAAGTAAAGAGGGACAGAACCATGAGCAAGCCACTGGACGTCGCCGGCGTCCTCAAGATGATGAAGGACAAGGACGTCAAGTTCGTGGACCTGCGCTTCACCGATCCGCGCGGCAAGATGCAGCATCTCACCATGGACGTCTCGCAGATGGACGAGGACGCCTGGGCCGACGGCCTGATGTTCGACGGGTCGTCGATCGCAGGCTGGAAGGTCATCAACGAGTCCGACATGGTGCTGATGCCCGATCCGGCGTCCGCCCACATGGACCCCTTCTATGCCCAGGCCACCATGGCGGTGTTCTGCGACGTGCTCGAGCCCGGCACGGGCGAGGCCTATAGCCGCGACCCGCGCATGACAGCCAAGCTGGCCGAAGCCTACCTCAAGTCCACCGGTGCGGGCGACACGATCTATGTCGGCCCCGAGGCCGAATTCTTCATCTTCGACGACGTCAAGTGGTCGGTATCCGCCTACAAGACCGGCTTCCAGCTCGATGACATCGAGCTGCCGATCAACTCGGACCGCGACTACGAGACCGGCAACATGGGCCACCGGATGCGCACCAAGGGTGGCTACTTCCCGGTGAACCCGATGGACTCGGCCCAGGACATGCGCTCGGAAATGCTCTCGGTGATGGCCGAGATGGGTGTCACCGTCGAGAAGCATCACCACGAGGTGGCCTCCGCCCAGCACGAGCTCGGCATGAAGTTCAACTCGCTGACCACGATGGCCGACCAGATGCAGATCTACAAGTATGTGATCCATAATGTGGCGCATGCTTACGGCAAGACGGCCACCTTCATGCCGAAGCCGGTGTTCGGCGACAACGGCTCGGGCATGCACTGCCACTTCTCGATCTGGAAGGACGGCAAGCCGATGATGGCCGGCAACCAGTATGCCGACCTCTCCGAGATGTGCCTCTACTTCATCGGCGGCGTCATCAAGCATGCCAAGGCGCTCAACGCCTTCACCAACCCGTCGACGAACTCCTACAAGCGCCTGGTGCCGGGCTATGAGGCCCCGGTGCTGCTCGCCTACTCGTCGCGCAACCGCTCGGCCTCGTGCCGCATCCCGTTCACGTCCAACCCCAAGGCCAAGCGCCTGGAAGTCCGCTTCCCGGATCCGACGGCCAACCCCTACCTGTGCTTCGCCTCGATCCTGATGGCGGGCCTCGATGGCATTACCAACAAGATCCATCCCGGCCCGGCGATGGACAAGAATCTCTACGACCTGCCGCCGGCAGAGCTGGCCGAGGTTCCAACCGTCTGCGGTTCGCTGCAGGAAGCCATCGACTCGCTGCGTGCCGACCACGAGTTCCTGCTCAAGGGCAACGTGTTCTCCAAGGACCAGATCGAGAGCTACCTCGACCTCAAGCAGGAAGAGCAGGACCGCTACCGGATGACGCCGCACCCGGTCGAGTTCGACATGTACTACAGCTGCTGATTTCCAGGCGCATGGCCTGATCGGCAAAGCCGAACAACTTTGCCGCGCCATGCGCAGGCAGCATCCTCCCAAGACTTAGAACCCCGGCGGAAACGCCGGGGTTTTCTTTTCCCGCGGAGATGACGGCACAGTTTGACCGAGATCAAGGTTGGTTGCCGAACATCCTGACTGTAATATGCGGACCCATGTCCATTCGCAGATCCCTGTCATTGCTAGCCGCCGCCGCCGTCCTTGCCATCATCGCAGGTGGCATCTACGCGTTCAGGAACCGGCCGGTCGACGTCAGCATTGCCCCGCTCGAGAGCAATGTGCCCATCCAGGTCTTCGGCCTCGGCACCGTGGAGGCGCGGATCATCACGGGGATCGGCTTCGAGCTGAATGCCACGCTCGCCGAACTCGATGCCGACCACGGCGACCTGGTCAAGCGCGGCGACGTTCTCGCCCGCGCCGATGCGGCGGAACAGGAGGCCCGCGTCGCCAGGGTCACGGCGAGCGTCCATGTTGCCGAGGCCGCCCTCGGGCGGAGCGAGACCATGGTGCAGCGCCAGGCCGCGGTGCTGGCCCAGAAGGAAGAAGTGAACCGCCGCCAGCAGGAACTGGCGAACAAGAATGTCGTTTCGCTGGAGAAGGCGGAGGAATCCGCCAAGGACCTGAAGGTCGCCGAAGCCGATCACGCGCTGGCGCTGGCCGATGTGACGGTGGCGCGCGCCACACTGGAAACCGCGCGGGCGGACCTGGAGCGGGAGGAGATACTGCTCCGGAAGCATGTCCTGCGGGCGCCGTTCGATGCCGTGGTGGTGGAACGCCACCGCGAGCCGGGGGCTGCCGTCAAGGGCGGGGATACGGTCTTCACCCTTGCCGATCCGCAAAGCATCTGGGCCCTGGCCCATGTCGAGGAGGCGCGCGCCGGGCTGATTACCGAAGGCCTGCCGGCCGACGTGCGTCTCAGGTCCCGTCCGGGAACGGTCTATCCGGCGCGGGTGGCGCGGGTCGGCATCGAGAGCGACCGGGTGAGCGAGGAGCGGCGCGTCTGGGTCAAATGCCAGCAGTGCCCGCCGCAATTCTTCCTCGGCGAACAGACCGAGGTCATCATCACGGTGGACACCCTGCCGCAGGCGGTGCTGGTGCCGGAACTCCTGGTCAGCGATTTCGACGGCGCCCGGGGCCTCGCCTGGGTGGCCGAGAACGGCAAGGCGCGGCGCCAGGCCTTCTCCTTCAGCCATCGGACGATGGATGGCCGGCTGGCGATCACCAGCCCCGTTCCCGACGGCGTCGCCGTCATCGCCCGGGCGGCGGGCAGCCTGAGCGAGGGACGGGCCGTGTCGGTCAACGCCGGTCCGGCGCCGTGAACCTCGCCTATCGCGACATCCGGCACAATGCGGGCCGCTTTGCTCTCACCTGCGCCGGGCTTGGAATGCTGCTCGGCGTGGTCCTCGCCATGATTGGCATCTATCGCGGCCTGGTGGTCGATGCGCTCACCCTGGTGAGGGCGCCGCAGGCCGACCTGTGGATCGTCGAGGCGGACCGCCGCGGACCATTCGCCGAATCCTCGCGCATACCCGGCGACACGCGTGAGGCCATCGAACGCATCCATGGCGTGGCGGCGGCGGGATCGGTCACCTACATGACCACGGATATCGAAGCTCCGGGCGGACGGCTGCGCTTCCAGATCGTCGGTTACGAGCCCGGCAGGCCCGGTGGCCCGCCTGCGCTGGTCGCAGGACGGCCGTTGGCGCGCAGCCATTTCGACCTGGTGGCGGACACGTCGACCGGGCTGGTTCCCGGCAATACGCTGATGCTGGGCCGCAACCGCTTCACGGTCACCGGCCTCACGGCGGGCCAGGTCACATCGAGCGGCGATCCCGTCGTCTATGTCAGCCTCCTCGACAGCCAGAAACTGCAATTCGAACTGGCACCGCCGGCGGCACGGGTCGAGATGGCGCGGGGTGCGGGGAGCGGCAGCCGCGATACGGTCAATGCGGTGATCGCCAGGGTGGAAGCCAATGTGGCGGCCGGCGATGTGGCAAGAACCGTCCAACGGTGGAAGCACCTGAACGCCATCACCCAGGCCGAACAGGAAGACATCCTGACACGCTCCGTGGTGCAGCGGGCGCGCCGGCAGATCGGCCTGTTCACCTCCATCCTGCTCGTCGTCTCGGCGGTGATCATTTCCCTGATCATCTACACCATGACCATGGACAAGATCCGCGAGATCGCCACGTTGAAACTGATCGGCGCGCCGGACCGCACCATCATCACGATGATCGTGCAGCAGGCCGTCATCCTCGGCGCCGCCGGTTTCCTGGCGGGCGCCATGCTGATCTCGCTAGTCAAGGATTATTTTCCGCGCCGGGTGATCCTCCAGCCGGAAGATGGCCTGGCACTGGCTGCCGTCGTCCTGGCCGTCTGCCTGGTGTCGAGCGGCCTTGGTGTGCGCCTGGCCCTGACCGTCGATCCGGCAAGGGCACTGGGGGGCTGACATGGTGGGCGCTTCCGCTCCGCTCGTCGCCCTCACCGGTATCTCCAAGCATTTCGGCGAGGGCAGCACTCGGGTCGATGCGCTCGTCGACGTGACGATGGCGGTCCAGCCCGGCGAGATCGTCGGCCTTATTGGCCCCAGCGGATCGGGCAAGTCGACGCTGCTCAATGTGATCGCCTGCATTCTCGAACCGTCGCGCGGGCGCATGGATCTGGACGGCGATGCCGTCTATGACGATCGCTGGCTGAAGGGCGACCTGCGCCGCCTGCGGCTGGAGAAGATCGGCTTCATCTTCCAGTTCCACAATCTCCTGCCGTTCCTCAACGCCACGGACAACGTCGCCATGGTGCGCGAACTGGCGGGCGCCGGTTCCGCCGAGGCACGGGCCCGGGCCATCGAGTTGCTCGATTATCTCGGTGTCGGCAACCGCAAGGCCGCCATGCCCTCGACCATTTCCGGCGGCGAGGCGCAGCGCGTCGCCATTGCCCGTGCCATCGCCAACCGGCCGCGCATCATCCTCGCCGACGAACCGACGGCGGCACTGGACTCACAGCGCGCCGGAATCGTCATGGATCTCCTGGCCCAGGTGGCGAGCGAACAGCAGGCCGCCATTGTGGTGGTCAGCCATGACGAGAAGATCTTCAACCGGTTTCACCGCATCCTGCATCTTCGCGATGGACGGCTCGACTTGATCACCAGCAACGGCACGCCGCAGGCCGCGGCGGCAGCGCCCGGCTGACGCTCAACTGCGGTTGCCGTCTTCCTTCATGTGCCGGAACAGCCGGTCGGCGCGCGCCGCCAGCAGGGCCTTGCCGTCGCGTGCCGACCAGTCATAGACGCCCTTGCCGCTTTTCAGGCCGAAGTGGCCCTGCTTTACCAGGTCGCCGATGGCGGCCGGCGGCTCTTTCGAAGTGTCGAGGCCGGGCTGCAGGAACTCGGCGAACTTGTGCATGATATCGAGGCCGCCCAGTTCGGCGCTCTCGATGGGTCCGGTGATCGAATAGCGCCGGCCCAGCGACATCTTGAACGACGCATCGATGGCTTCGGCGCTGGCCACGCCATTGGCCCACATGGACCAGGCCTCGCGCAATACTGCAAACTGAAGGCGGTTGATGATGAAGCCGTCAACCTCCTTGTTCATCACGGCGGGATATTGTCCCACCGCCTTCAACATGTCGCAGGCCCATTGCACGGTTTCGGCCGAGGTCTGCGGGCCGCCGCACACCTCGACGATGGGGATCAGCTGGGCGGGAAAGATGAAGTGCATGGCGACGGCCCGTTCCGGGTGCTTCATCGCGCCCGTCATCAGGCTGATCGGCTGGCCGGAGGTCGAGCCCAGCACAACATCGGGCGCACAGGCCTTGTCGAGCTTGCCGAAGATATCGATC